>VFZK01000466.1 GCA_016871215.1 Acidimicrobiia bacterium
TCCAAACGAATCCGCCGTGGTTCATTCCGCAGTGTCCCCGACTTGATCAAGGCGATGGAGGAGTTTTTACAGGTGTGGAATGAAAAGCCGAAACCCTTTGTTTGGACAGCCACGGTCGAATCCATCGTGGCAAAACTCTCGCGGTGTCGTCAGACTCTTGAGCAAATTCAGCCCGGTTGTACTCAACCCAGAACCAGAAAACCTCAAAACCAACTGTCCATCTAATTCTTGGACACTACACTAGGGGCTCAACTTCTACAACGCCGTCTGATGCAGGAACCGATCTTGTAAGGGCCGGAACGGAATGTTACGATTTCAGTGGAGCCGGGCAGTCCAAGGATTGAGGAATGCGCATATGAAAACAGTCTTCTGGATCGGGTTATTGGCTGTGCTAGCAGGGGCTGACGCCGCTCAAGCCTTGCCGGCCACTCTGTCCTATGACGGCCAGACTCTGAGTTTGTCGGCTGAGAACCAAACCTTTGGGCAGGTGATCGGTCTGTTCCAGCGCCAGTTGGGATTGGAAATTGACATCCCGGGCGAGCTCAACAGCCTGCGACTTCCTCTGGTCGAGATCAAAAACCTCAGCATGAGGGAAGCTCTGCTGAAAGTGCTTGAAGGCAGCAACTACGACTTCATTTTGGTTGCCATGCCTGGCCAGCCAGACCGCGTCCGGAAGTTGGTTGTGCCGGGCAAGTCGGCCAGAATTGCGGCAGCGTCAAACGCGTTCCGCTCGATGAATCGTCCCGTAGAGGATCCCTTTGGCGGCGGCGTTGAAACGCAATTTGAAGACAACGCCAACGTACAACCTGAACCGGTTCCCGCCGCGCCGGCGCCGAATCCTCCAGCTCAGGGCTTCGTTCCAGGACAGCCTGCAGTCCAGCCAGCCCCGGCGAACCCGAACCAGCCGGCGCCCTTGGGTGTGACCCCACAACCGGCGCAGCCACAAGGAGTTCAGCCCTTCAACCCCTTTGGGAACCAAAACAACAGGCGGTCGCCTTATTAACGCCAGATAGGAAGCAAGGCAACCGGGCCGTTCAGTCCTGCTGAATCGGGGCAGGAAGCCCGTTTCATGCAGGACAGAGAGTTTGCCTGTTGCGGATTCCGCAATGTTGAAATCCGATCGGGCAGCGAGTCTTTTTGCCTTTTGGGCGCGCGCCGAACTGAAGTAAGTAGGAGCTCGATCGAAATGGAAGGCAAAACCGCCAGTCTTAACCGGCAGGTGTTCCACCACTACCATATCCTCGAGACCTACGAGGCGGGCATGGTGCTGCAGGGCACCGAAGTCAAGTCGATCCGCGAGGGCAAGGTCAATCTAAAGGATAGCTACGGCCTTGTGAAGAACGGTGAAATCTGGCTACTGAACTGCCACATTAGCCCCTACAGCCACGGCAACCGCATGAACCACGATCCGCTGCGAACGCGGAAGTTGCTGTTACACCGCAGCGAGTTGCGCAAGCTCATCGGCAGGACCACCGAGAAAGGCCTCACTCTGGTTCCTATCAAGATCTACTTCCACAACGGGCGGGCCAAGTGTGAAATCGCCCTGGCCAAAGGCAAGAAGCTCTTCGACAAACGTGAGACCGAGAAGCGAAAGACGGCAGACAAAGAGGCACGGCAGGCTGTGAAGGAGCGCCGCTAGGTGGCGGAAAGGTTTGAGCTTCGCACGAGGCATCAGTTTGCCGGCCTGATCGAACGCCGGAACCGCTGGCTGCTCCTGAAAAACGAGCCTACGGCCCGATCGCGATTTGAGCAACTAGTAGGTCCAGAGTGGGCGCGGCAAAGCCATGCGCTGGAAGCAGGTTCTGAGGAAGCTCTTTGGCTGGCCGAGCCTCTCGATCCTATGCGCGCCCGGCAGGTTCAGTCTCACGTCGCTGCTGCCGACACCTTGCTGAGATTTGCTCGAGAAAAGGAATTTCTTTGCACGGACGATTTGCTCGCGCTGCACGGAATTTTGCTTTCGGGCATCCATGCGGCTCCGAAGGGATTTCGCAAGGGCGATGCCAAGCCTCTCGCTCCCGGACACGAGCCCACCGATCCTGAACTGATCGCTCCTGTGATCGACAACGCTTTGGGCTGGTTCCGCTCCGACAGCTTCGCAGAAATGCACGAAGTCGAAAAGACAGCCCTGATGTTGATCAAGCTGGCGGACGTGCAGCCTTTCGAAGAAGCTAACGGGAGAGCCTTGCGCCTGTTCTCGAATTTCTTTCTCCTCAAAGCGGGCTATTCGCCTGCCGTAATCCCCGCCAACCAAGCCAGCCAGTACGCCCTCGCGATCCAGAGAGCGCTTGGCTTCGATACCCAACCCATCATCGACCTGATTGCCAGCGCGACAGAGAGAAGTTTGCGCTGGTGCCTCGACGAGCCTCCGCCGCCGCCCAAGCTCAACGTCCTGGCAGGCTGACCGCTGGGTATTTTCCTATTTCGATTTTCTTGGTTTTCCGGTTGAATATCGGCGCCTATGGGGGTGAATCGCACCAAAATGCAGTTCGTTCGCTGCCTGTTGATGGTCGTCGGCGTTCTGCTGGGCTTGCTGATCCCGAAAGAAGCCGTGGCTCAGGGAAGCGCGCCAGTTCCCAGTACCGACGACGACTCCGAGCTGTGGATGGCCGTTCAGTTTGCGATGCCTCTGCGGGAACGAACGGACCTGGTTTTGGCGGGGTCTTACCGGCAGGGTCGCGATTTCAGCCATCCCGCCTACGAGACTGGAGCCGTTGCGTTGCGGCTTCGGCTGGGCCGGCGTATAGCGCTTTCTCCGCTTTACCAATTCGTTGCTACTCAGTACTACCCGGGAGTTCACACCCGCGAGAATCGGCTGGCTGTTAGCACGGTGTTCAGTTTTCCCGTGAAAGGGTTCATCATTGACGAGGCGCACCAGCTGGAGCAGCGCTTCCGGCAGCCTCGAAATTCAAACCGTTACCGCAATCGTGTTCAGGTGGAGCGGCCGTTTCGGTTTCATGACGCTCAGTACCGCGTCTTTGCGTGGGATGAAGTGTTCTACGATTGGGGGCTGCATGCCTGGAGCCGGAACCGTTTCTCCGTTGGTGCGGGTAAGCGGTTGAACTCGAGCCTTGGGATTGATCTCTTTTTCCTGAAGCAAAACGCACGTTTTTCGCGCCCTCGCGATATCAATGCCGTCGGCATCACCTTTCGGATTCAACTTCAGCGTCCAATCCATCATTTTCCCTGATGCAGTCTACTCGAACATTCGTTTGTCTCGAGTTGCCTGAGGCTGTCCGAACGCAAGCTGCTGCGTTGCAGGCCAGGCTTGGTGCGCTGGCGGACTAAATTCGCTGGGTGAACGCTGTAAACCTGCATCTCACCTTGAGATTCCTAGGGGAGCTTTCGCGGCCTCAGCTCGAAGCAGTGTGCTCAGCCGTTCGCAAGGCTGCTGAGTACGTCGAGCCTTTCACCGTTCGGTATTCTGGAACTGGCTGCTTCCCGTCTCTCCGCCGCCCAAGGATCTTCTGGATCGGTGTGGCTGAACCGACGGAACTGGCCCGGCTATTCCAAGCCGTCGAGCAGGAGCTAGTGTAGTGTCCAAGAATTAAATGGACAGTTGGTTTTGACGTTTTCTGGTTCTGGGTTGAGTACAACCGGGCTGAATTTGCTCAAGAGTCTGACGACACCGCGAGAGTTTTGCCCCGATGGATTCGACCGTGGCTGTCCAAACAAAGGGTTTCGGCTTTTCATTCCACACCTGTAAAAACTCCTCCATCGCCTTGATCAAGTCGGGGACACTGCGGAATGAACCACGGCGGATTCGTTTGGA
>VFZK01000467.1 GCA_016871215.1 Acidimicrobiia bacterium
CACTGGACCTTGCGCGGCGCCAATGCCATCTCGGCTCTGCGCTGTCTGGACCTAAGCAACCTATGGGAAGACTTCTGGGAATCCCGACGGGCCAGCTAAAATTCACCCACAAATTTGTCGCACACCCGTTAGGGGAAAATCGGGATCAATTGCTAGGAAACGGACAACGCTGCTGCGGACGGCGACGATGTTCACCGTGAGGTATCGAGCGAATCGGGGTGAGCCAAGAGGGAGCAATCCTCCATGAAATCACGGTGAAGGGAATCACCCTTCGAGGAAAAGCACGGACTTGTCACATCGATGGCTAGCCATTTCCAGTATGCGCTGGCCAAGAGTCAAAAAGGAGGGGTGAGGAGCAGGGATGGCAAAGTCTAGGAGGCATGCTCAAACTGCCTGAGCGGTGCCATGAGTTCCATGCCGACGAGGTGTTCTTGTTCGTTACCGGTTTGCTTGGCCCACACGACCCGGCCGCGAACGCGCTCCTTGCCCTCGAACTCGAGGGAGACCGGACTGTCTTTGTGCATCGGGCGGGAGAGAACCAGGCAAGCGCCCATCCGGCTCACGTTGCGGGTCATGGTTAGCTCTTCGAAACTATTGTTGTCGAGATCGATTCCGCGCAACGTCGTCATGATCTGCAGGTTGAAACGCTTGGCATCTCTCTTGCGCTGCTCGATGGCCACGCGGTAGGCATCGAAAATGGAAATCCCCCAAATGGCAGGAGGCAGGAGGCAGGAGGCAGGAGGCAGGAGGAGCAGCACAACAAGCATCCCGGTACCCACGGGCGGTGTTGGGCTCAACACGATCATGGCGGCGAGGGCCACCGAAAATGTGAAGAGCGCGATAATCACTGTCCCCTTCAAAGTTTCACCATTGGCAAGTTGTCCGAGGCCAGGGAATCGCGCCGCTTTCCTGGCTGCCATGATACCGACTTGAGAGTAGTAGTTCGAGTTGTCTCGCATCTTCCAACCTCTTCAGACCGATCCGACCTGTCGTATCGGCGTTCGCAGATGTTCGTTTTAGTCCTTTCGGCTCTCCTGTGCGTCTAGACACAGGTCTCAGGCGATCTTCCGAACTTCGCGCCGAGAAGCCCGTGACATCGGGTCATCGAACAGAAAAAGTGTGGCAGTTATATACAGTCCGGCAGCCACAATCAAGGCCTGATTGAACCCGAAGTTTACGGCAATCATCATCGTCAAAATCGAACCTAGAACCGACGCTGCACCGTTCAATCCCCAAGCCCACGGGACCAATGCCGGCACCGTTTGTCGTAGCCAGCCGATTCCCAGCGGCATTGGCATACCCATAACGAAGCCCAAAGGAGCCAGAAACGCGACCGCCAGCAGGGCCTTCGACGCAGTTCCCAAAGCCACGAACCGGTACAGAAAGAATGGCAGCAGAGCGAGGTAAGCCAGAGTTGCTGCGGCAATCAAAAGGCACACCGCGGAGATCGTGCGCAGCAGCCGCTCTTTGGGCAGCTTGGCAGAAACGAAGCTGCCCAAACCGCTCGACAGCAAGGTGGAAAACAAAACGATGCTCAGCGCGTATACGGGACGGCCTAGAAACAGGATGAACTTCTGCACGAGCGTCATTTCGATCAGAATGAATCCCAAACCAAGGCAGATAAAATAACCCAAGCTACGCCCGTGCTCCTTTCCCGCGAACACGCCGCTCCGAAACCACAACAGCGGAAATAGAATGAACAGAAACACCAAGACCAAAGCGGCCAGAAACACCAGGAAGAGCACGAGCAGACCGACGTTGGTTTTTCTGGATTCCCACGGCAGGAACAGGGAACCCCAGAGCTGGCTCAGCCTGACCGTGTGAAAAAAGAAGGGGCTATTGTCGCGTGGTGGCGCGACATCGTAGGCGTAGTCGCGATAAAACTGTCCGGGGTCTGTCGTTGTGACCAGTCTTGTGAACGGGTTATCGGGCCGTGTGAGCGGAGAGTAGAGTATCTCGAAGTTGTTAGCTCGGCTTATTGCCTCTACGGTGCGGACTTCTTCGTCGGTAAACCCCGACTTCTTAAAGAGGAAGTTGCATTCGACGGCCTCGTGCTGCCGGCTCTCGCGCACAACTATCATCGACTGTTCTGGCTGCGAAAGTCCCATTTCCGTCATGGCTGCCCGGGTCAGCGACACCAGACGTAAGTCCTGTTGGGGAGGATCGAGGTTCCACCGAGTAAAGGTGAGAATTCCGTCGTCCTCGAGTTTTGCGAAGTAATCTTTGAAGGCCTCCACCGTGTACAGATTGTTCTCGGTCAGAGCAAAAGCGCCGGCTGCCGTTGCTGCCCAAGTGTCCACCAGCGTTGCCTGGATGACGCCGTACTTTTGCGCTGCTCGCCGGATGAAGCTGCGTCCCTCATCGACGTGAATCTGCACTTCAGGGCGGAAGTAGAGCCCACCTGTGAAGTCCTTGAATCTGCCTCGCATCACATCGTTGACTGTGATCGCGTTGATCTCGACGCCGGTTATGTTCCGGTTGCCGAAGGTGAGTGCGGTCAGGATGTCGATGCCTCCACCCGGGCCGACAATCAACGTTCGAGAACTGGGCTTCAGATGATAGGCGAGCGAAGAGACGCGGCCTTGCAGAAAGCGCCATGATCCGATGTCGCCGTTGAAGTTCGGCAAAAGAGTGCCGGCATCGCCATCCATGATGATCCAGGTATTCTTTCTATCGCGATTCACCTGGACCACGGTGATCCGGGACGAAGAGTTCCACTTGGTGAAAAGAGCCTCGCCTTCATTTCTGCCCTTGACGTAGTGGATCTTCAGGTTGCTGTTGTCGGGTCCCAAAGCGAATGACACCAGCAATGGCACCACTGCCGCGAAGGGCACGAGATAAACGGCTTTTGGCGAGCCTGCGGGCAGCAGCAGCCAGGCTGCCCCGGCGCCAAAGGTTGCGATCGCCAGCATCGCTTGCGGGCCGCCCAAAACGTTGAGTAAAGGAATCACCAGCAGGCAGCCACAAGCGGCCCCCGCCAGGTCGAAGGAGTAGACTTGTGCGATATTCTCCGCAAGATGGGTCATCGCCAAAGTGAGGCATAAGCCACCCAGGAAAAACGGGATCGATGGAACGCCGTAAAGCAGAACGATCCGCCAGAGCTGTCGCAGTGTGAAGTCGAGCTGGAAATCAAGTCTGAGAACGATGACAAGAACCAGCGGAACCGAAATGGCGAACAGACAGCAGGTGCCAAAGAGCTGTTTGGCCAATCGTGCCCGGCTGAAGAACTTTGGGAACAAGTACACTACGACTCCGCTGGCGCCCGATCCCAGCAGAGCCAGCGAGATGACCATGAAGGCGTAATGGTAGTAAAGCTTCACGGAAAAAATCCGTGTCAGAACGAGCTCCAGCATCAGAATGCACGCGCTCATCAGAAACACGGCGAAGCAGGTTCGACGATATCGAACGGGAAAACGGGGGGAGAGCCCTTCGACGAAAGCGGGTTCTGCTGGGGATTCAAGTTGGCTGGGGGTCATGAACGGCGGTCTGGTTTGCTTCTTAGGCTGAGGGTGTCAACAGAGCGCGCAGGATTCTAGCAACTTTCGAGTGCGGCTCGCGCAACAAAAATGGCGCGACTTGACGCGATGCCACCTTGGCCGGGGATGGAGCCGCGCCACCCTTCTTGTGGCCCAGGTTCGGCGCAGGGCAAACGCATCTAAATTTAGCCCAATAGGAGCTGGAGGAGGTAATCGTTGTCCCCGCCCGCTCTGAGGCGCTTTCCTTTGACGCCTTGCTTGGGGGTTTGTTCTTTCTTGAGGAGGTTGATCG
>VFZK01000468.1 GCA_016871215.1 Acidimicrobiia bacterium
CTGCCCTCCTACAGCCCGGACCTAAACCCCATTGAAAGAGTCTGGAAGTTAGCCCGGCGCTTGGCCACTCACAACCAATACTTCTCCCAGCTGGAAGAGCTGGTTCGGGCGGTTTCAACGCAGATGCAACAGTGGTCAAAACCCAACAAAACACTATTCCGACTATGCAGCATTAATTAAGACGCTATGTATAGTAGGCTCGGGCGAATGCCCATATGCTGATCGCAAGCAAGACCACGGTTCTCGCACTTGGGTTGTCGAAAATCAGGAGGGCTGACGAAAGCGCCCCAAGCATCAGAAACAGTGCGCCCTTGAAATGAATCGCGCGTTCACTGGTGAGGTCGCGCATCGTTGCCCTCCATCTCGGGTTGGTCACAAGTATCTCTTCGAGTGGGCTTCAGGAATTCGCTACACGCTGCGCTTTTGTATAGGAATGAGCCCGAAGATTGGGCAAGCACGCGTTTCCTTATAGGCGGCTCTGCAGCCAGGCTCGGTCGCAAACGCGCCAGTTTTCTCGCGGTGAGGCAGGACAAAGCGGCTTAAGACTGCCGCACTGCAGGACGCTCGCGCGCAGCCTTTTGAACCAGAACCTGATCCAATCTACAACGCTGGAATCACGGGAAGCACGACATGCGACGGATACTGCGCATTATGCAGAATCGTCTGCCGTGCGATCTCGATTCGCACACCTGTTGCCAGATCCTCACCCGTGTTGAGATTCCGGTTCCAATGAGGAAAATTCGAGCTGGAGATTTCGAGGCGGATTCGGTGTCCAGCCCGAAAGCAGAGGCTCGTTTCCCACAGAATGATCCGAAACGCATAGACTGTTCCCGGAGTCATCAGCGTGGCCTGCTCCAGCGAGTGTCGGTAGCTGGCCCGCACGACACCTTCCGTGACGATAATCGCTTGTCCGCTCGGATAGACGTCGACCAGAGTCGCCGTAAAATCGGTGTCCACCGCGCTCGATGCTGCATACAACACCATTTCGATGGGGCCGGTCACTTCCACGTCCTGGCCGAGCGCCGGTGTCGAGTAAACCAGCACGTCGTCGCGGCGCTCGACCTGCCGCCGGTCGCGTGGGCCCATGTTGTCCGCCATTTGAGACTGGCCACCATGGCTGGGCACGGGATTGGTGGGGTCGTAGTCGTAGGTATCTGCCAATTCTTCGCCCGGCCGCACCGTGCTGAGAACGCCGTCGCCAAAAAGCGAGTTCGCTCGGCCTTCGCTATGGAGGTAGTAGTTCGTGAACTGGGTTCGGGCAAGCGGCCACTCGTGTTCATCCCGCCAGACATTTGAGCCCATCACGAAGAGTCGTAGCGGCGGCTCGCGATCGATGGCGGTATCGATTCCCCGCAGTCTCTGGTCGAACCAGCGCAGCCGCACGGCCATGAGGTCCATCGCTGCCTGTGGACCGAATTGTACGTCGCCATAGGAGTTGGTACTGCCCAGGGCCGTATGGACCCACGGACCGACAATCATCTTTGTCAAACGTCGAGCCTCGACGGTCTTCGCCTCTTGGCTCCAGCCTCGGAAAGTTTTGAACTGCTCGTGGACCAAGTTGTCGTACCAGCCGGTAATGTGCAAAGCGGGAACCTCGATGTCCTTATAGTTACCCTTCAGGCTGTAGGACTTCCAATAGTCGTCAAACGTGGGATGCGAGAGGAACAGCTTGTATGAGGGATGCGGATTAAATTCGTCGAGCGCGCTGATGAGCGGCAGATGCCAGTAGATCGACTCGGGATTGAAGTTCAGGCGCGCATAGGAGTGCACCGTTCTGCCCCCAATCCACCAGCCAAAATTGATGGCGTTCTGCAGGTGCAGCACGCCTTCCGTGTAGATGTGTCCGAAATTATCTTCCTGGTTGGCCTCGGGAATAAGGCACTTCAGGTATTTGCTCGCCAGCGGCGCGGTCTGGACCTGGGTGAATCCAACGTAAGAGATGCCGAACGTACCAATGTTTCCATCGCACCATGCCTGCCGGCCAATCCATTCCTGCGTGTCGTAGCCGTCGGGAGCCTCGCAGACGTAGGGATCCCATACACCTTCCGAGTCGTATCGTCCCCGGCAGTCTTGGATGACGACGGCGTACCCACGCTGCACAAAGGTCTCGACCATGTCGGCATAACGCGGTTGCTGGTTGTCGTAGATCGTTCGGCATAGGAGTGTGGGAAAAGGGCCGCTCCTTCTGGGCCGATACAGATCGGCTGAAAGGTTGACTCCATCGCGCATTGGCACTTTGACGTCCAGTTGGACCACCATCTCATAAGCGTTCAGCAAATGACATCCTCCTCGTCGTGGGCTGTCTCGTCGCGGAAGCCGCGGGAACCATAATGTCTGGGGTCGTCAACTAACGGACGATAAAAGTCGTCCCTTGTGTTCAAAGCGGTGTCGCGCGACGGCCCGCCGTCCCAACGCTAAACCGCCATGGGCGTGGCACACCACGAAGACTTCCGGCAAGCAATGCAGGCTTGGCTTTATGAAGAACAAAACTTCTCGTTTCATCGCGCATGACGGGCCAGACACCGTCCGACTCCTGTCAGGGTGCCAGCCTCTCGATGCGCCACTGGCCATTGGACTCGCGCGTATAGAGGAAACGATCGTGCAGTCGGCTTTCGCGTCCTTGCCAGAACTCGATGCTGTCGGGCACGACTCGGTAACCGCCCCAGAAATCCGGCAGGGGTATTTCGCCATGAGAAAACTTGCGCATGATCTCATCATACTTGGCTTCCAGCAGAGAGCGGGACGTGATGACTTGGCTCTGAGGCGACGCCCAAGCCCCAATCTGGCTGCCTCGGGGACGCGTCGCGAAGTATTTGAGCGACTCGGTCGCGGCTACCTTGCTCGCCACGCCCGCAATGTGGATCTGGCGTGCCAGTGCGACCCAGGGAAACAGCAGCGCGACCCGGGGGTTTCCGGCAATCTGCTGGGACTTGCGGCTCTGATAGTTCGTGAAAAAGACAAATCCTTTTTCGTCGTAAAGCTTGAGCAGCACAGAACGCAGGAAAGGCTGGCCATCGGAGGCCACGGTCGCCAGGCTCATCGCGTTCGGCTCTGGAATGCCTGTGGCGATCGCGTCCTCAAACCAGCGTTCAAACTGTCGAAAGGGGCTGGCATCGAGGTCGCCATGCGACAATCCCTGCGCCATCCCTCTGCTGCGTAACTCTTCGGGAGTCATGGAAGGTGATTACGAATCCTTGGATCAGTTTTTTCGGCTCAGATGCGCCTGCCTGGACACTTGTGCGTGTGTGACAACTTGAAAGTGGGAATCCACCATACAGTTCCGGCGCGGTATGCCACCCTTCGAGCGGCAAACTGGGGTTTCGCTTCGAGACTTGAACGAAAGATGGCCAGCATCTCGCGCCAGTCGTCAGCCAGACTATGCAAGGGCCGATTCGAAGTCAATGGCCGATGAGAATCGAGCGCCGCGTCCCTTTCCCAGGGCCGGCACCGCCGCAGGCGATGCTACACGGGCTGGAAGCCCGTGCAGTGAAGCACGCAGTGCTTCAGGATGGCCGCACTGCGTGCGGCACTACGAGCGCATAGCCGGCTTCGAAAGACCATGAGGTTGACTTGAAGATGCATTGCTATTGCACTTTGCTCTGGCAACGGGCCGAACTGCACGCTTCGTCGCCAATGATTAATACTAAGTTGCATTCATAAAGATACTAAGATAAACTCTCCTCCACCGGTGCTGAAAGCGCGGAGGAGAATATGCGACCCGCTCGGGCCTTTCCAAAGGGAGCTTCCAAGCAGTTGAA
>VFZK01000469.1 GCA_016871215.1 Acidimicrobiia bacterium
AAACACCAGCAGGCTGCCAAACAGCTTTGCGAACAATTCCATCGGTCGTCTCCTTTGATCCTGCCTCGATAACAAGATCATCGTACAGCCGACCGATGGAATCAAAATTTCAAATATGTTTGGCTAGGATTCGTCTTGCCGATTTGAGAGCACTGTTTCAAGGCCTCTTCACAGCCTTTAATTCGCTTTCCGCCGTACTGCTTCCCACCACCTGCAAACTGTGCCAAGGCCCTGTCGAAGACGTCAGGCTCAGCGTGGTCTGCCAGCCCTGCTGGGACCGGGTTTCGCAAGTGGAGGAGCCCTTTTGCGGCGTCTGCGGTTATGCCTTTCCATCGAAGGCAATCTCGCAAGAAGGCGCACGCTGCGGGGCTTGTCGTCACGGCCTTTATCGCTTCGACGTGGCACGCGCGTGGGCCCCTTTTCGTGACTCGGTGAAGGGAATCGTTCACGAACTCAAGTATGGCCGTCACCGAAGCCTGGCTCGGCCCCTGGCGTTGCGGCTCGCTGGCGTCTACCAGGCACACTGGCCCCTACTGCGGGCCGACTGGGTGATCCCGGTTCCACTTCACCCGGCTCGCAAGCGCGAAAGAGGCTTCAACCAATCCCACGAGATTGCCAGACACTTCAGCCGAACGGCCGGAATTCCTCTGGCCGAGCACTGGTTGCTGCGCACACGACCGACCCAAGTGCAAGCGGGCCTGACCCGCCGGGAGCGGCGGCAGAACGTCGCTGGGGCGTTTCGGACGTCGAACGGCGCGGGCATCTCTGGAAGAACGCTGCTCGTTATCGACGATGTGTTCACGACCGGAGCCACCCTCAACGAGTGTGCTAGAATTTTGAAAGAGAACGGCGCCGCAAAAGTCGCTGTACTAACGGTCGCCAGGGTGATCAAAGAGTGAAGACAACAGGGTCAGCGGTTGAGTCAAGACGAACTCCTGCTTCCGCAAGGCTTGCCGGGCTGCTAGGCGCGCTTGCCCTGGTGACGGCTGCAACGCTCAACACGCTCATGGTCGCCGCTCATCCTCAGAATTCGGAAGCGGCTGGCGCCACGTTGGCCGCTTCCCCTGCCGAAGCCGTTCTCCAGCCAGACTATCTTCCTTTGAACCTCGGCAACCGCTGGATCTACACAAGGACAGAAAGCCGCTTCAAGAAGCCCGACACCGTGCGCATCGAAATTATCGGCGTTCCGATCATCCGCTGGAGGACTTGGTACATCTTCAGCCATCTTCCGTTTGCACCTGGGCTGGAAAGCGCCAACAATGTTCCAATCCGCTATGACGTCGAAACGAGACGCTTCGTGCGGCTCTCCCCAGAAGGAGACGTGCCGCTGTTTCCCACAGGGGAGGACAGCGATGCGTCGTTCGATGCTTCGGTCGACCAAGAGGGCCGTGCTGTGGCCAACCGCATGAGCTACCTGACGTGTGCCGACTGCCCCGACTCCGGGATGGAGATTGTGTTCGATCGAGGCATCGGAGCCACGGCGATCCAGGCGACCCATCCCTGGGGGACGGAGAGTTACGAGCTTAAGTCGGCGGAAGTCAATCACCGAAAGTTTGGCGATCCCATCCCTGTCAACAAGCCAAAGGAGCCCGGCGTCAGACCGGCCGGTCCGGCCATTAGCCGCGCCGATCCGACTTTGAGCCTCACGGTAGACAAAAAGGACAAAGGCGCCCAGCTTCAGCTGAAGGTGAAGAATCCCACCGAAAGCTTTCTCAGCTTGAACTTCAGCTCCAACCAGAAATACGATTTCGTGGTTCGGGAGAAGGAGAGTGGTTTTGAGATCTGGCGCTGGTCGAAAGGCAACTTCTTCACGCAGGTGACCCACAATCAAGCCCTGCTGCCAGAACAAGAGTGGGTATTCGAGTTCTTTTGGGACTTCAAAGATAACGAGCGGAACGGCATTCAGAAGGGCGAGTACCTAGTGAGCGGAATCCTGACGACTCGCGAGCCGCGGGAATCGGAGCCTGCACCGCTGACGCTACCGTAGTGAATTCTGGAAGCCTTGCCTTCTGCCGGTGTGACTCTCCAGGCGTCCCCGATTACGCGCCCCCGGCATTCCGGCCGTCGCTGTGACGAAAAGCAGGAGTCGATCGTGAGCGATCTTCCCATCGCCTGTACGTGGCTCGCCCCCGAGCTGCAGCGCAGCCGAATGCGGATGCTCGATCGCACGTTCGCTCGTGTGGAAGAGATTCAACCGCTCGAAGATGGTTACGCCCAGCGGTTCCCGCCGATCGATTTGGTGTTGGCCGGTCTGACGCACCTTACCTTATTCAACTCGAGCGTCAATGCTGCGCTTTTCGGAGGTTCCGGCTGACTGTCGAGCCAGGAGGTGGTCCGGTGTGGCTCGAACTGTCGGGTCCAGCCGGGACGAAGTCATTTCTCGAGACAGCGTTCGGTATGGGACCTCAGCCCGCTGCGCAAGGCGCATAGGCAGTCGTCGATGAGATTCGTGGAGCTCGTCTAGCCGTTGCCTTTACTCTTCCACCCAATTCAGAATCACCTTTCCAGATTGGCCTGATCGCATGACCTCGAAGGCTTTCTCGAACTCCGTGTAATGAAAGCGGTGGGTAATTACCGGAAGAATATCGAGTCCGCTCTGCAGCATGACCGTCATCTTGTACCAGGTTTCGTACATCTCCCTCCCGTAGATGCCCTGAATTGTGAGCGAATTAAACACAACCAAGTTCCAATCAATGCGGGTGTCGGGTTCGGGGATGCCTAGCATGGCGATCTTGCCGCCATGGCACATGTTGGCCAGCATGCTGCGAAGCGCGGCTGCGCTTCCAGACATCTCCAGGCCAACATCGAATCCTTCCTTCATGCCGAGCTTTTTCTCCGCTGCTTCCACAGTCTCCGAGCGAACATCCAGCGTCAAGGTCGCGCCCAGCTTCTGCGCCAATTCCAATCGGTAGGGGTTGACATCCGTCACCACCACGTGCCGGGCTCCAGCGTGGCGCACGATGGCGGCAGCCATACAGCCGATCGGACCGGCACCCGTCACCAGTACATCTTCACCCAGCACGTCGAAGGTCAAAGCCGTGTGCACGGCATTGCCGAGGGGATCCGAACAAGACAGGACGTCCATGGGCAAACGCTGGTCCGCATACCAGACGTTGCTCATCGGAATGCAAAGATACTCGGCAAAGCAGCCATCCCGATTGACACCCACACCGCGTGTGTGGGGGCAAAGATGTCGGCGACCCGCAAGGCAGTTGCGGCAGAAGCCGCACACCAGATGCCCTTCTCCACTGACGAGATCGCCGGGCTTGAACCCGGTCACGTTGGCCCCCACCTCGGCAACCCGCCCGACGTATTCGTGACCAATCACCATAGGCACTGGAATGGTTTTCTGCGCCCAGGCATCCCAATTGTAGATATGCACGTCGGTACCGCAGATGGAGCTCTTGTGAATCCGAATCAGAACGTCGTTGATGCCAACCGAGGGCACAGGGACGTCATCCAGCCACAAGCCGCATTCGGCTCTCTTTTTGACAAGTGCTTTCATGAGCTGACTCACTAGTGTCCCAACGTTGAGGCGGCTTGATTCATTAAGAGATTGATCACGAGACGATTACAAACCGGATTAGATTTTTCGATTTGAAATTGTTTCGAGCCCTTCAGAATTTTCTTGAGCAATTTCAGGGATTCCTTCTTGACATCGAACCCAGAAAGTTACAGGCAATGGAGAGTTCAGATTAGCGGGCATACTTCCGTATTTTCACGGAAGGAGATGCTATTTGAACTCCGGCAA
>VFZK01000470.1 GCA_016871215.1 Acidimicrobiia bacterium
CCTATCGGCTGAACCGCCGAACGATGGAAACCAACTTGTTTGAGCGACTCACCAAGGCCTGTCTCAACACCACCACGATCACTTACAAGCACCTGACTGTAGCGCCGGAGCAAGCGTGATATTCATCAAAGGTAAATCACTGCCGCCCAGAGGATGGGAGGAAGCCAGTATTTGGCGAAGGCCGTCATCGCATGTCCCTCGAGAACCGAAAGGAGCGATCACTCGCTGCGTCGATAGTGGCCAGACCGGCCTCCGGACTTCTCCACCAGTCTGACGTCAGTGATCGACATCTCACGGTCCACAGCCTTGCACATATCATAGATGGTCAACGCTGCAATCGTGACAGCGGCGAGCGCTTCCATTTCGACGCCTGTCTTGCCTTCGGCAGTTGCGGTGGCTTCCAACTCGATTCCGTGCGGCGTCAGGTCACAGCGAACATCCACATGCGTCAAGCCAAGAGGGTGGCACAAAGGAATGAGTCCGGCAGTGTTCTTGGCCGCCAGTATCCCGGCAATTCGTGCCGTTTCCAACGGATTTCCCTTGGCAACTCCCTCGCTCTGGATCAACGCCAGCGTTTCGGGCGAAGTCCGAACCCGGGCGCGGGCCCGGGCAGTGCGCACCGTGGACGGTTTCTCCGTCACATCGACCATCCTGGCTCTTCCCTGCCCATCCAGATGCGATAGCTTTTCCATTTCGACCAGCCCAGAACCCTATCCGCCGCCCCGGGTCAGGAGCGAGCCTGCCAATCGATCTTCCTCACAGCCGGGCGTCCATTTCACACCCTAACTCACCAAACAGCAGCGCCTGAGCGAGTTCACCGCAGTTCAAACGTGCTGCCTCCATGGGAACGATCAGGAGCGCGTTGGACTCGACAGCTCCGAACAGGTCTGCCGATCCTTTCGAGTTTAGCGGCGTAATCTCCAGATTACCCAGACGACTGACGGCCAAGGCCGGCAAGAAAGCGCTTCGGCCCGAACGCTCAACAACGTCCGACTGCAGTCTACCCGTCACGATCGGCAGGTCTGCCGACGATAGGCCCTGCAACACTCTCAAAACCGGTCGTACAAAAAGCTCGAAGGCAACAAAGGTCGACAACGGATTTCCTGGCAAACCGAACACACACCGGTCGTTCCAGGTGCCGAACACCGTTGGTTTGCCGGGCCGCATACTGACGGCCTCGAAGTGGACCATCACACCCAGCTCTTCGAAGACCGGTTCCACCAGATCGTACTTCCCCATCGAGACGCCCCCGCTTACGAGCAACACGTCAGACTCCAGACCCTGGCGAACTTGCCGGCGCAAATCCGGCAAGTTGTCTCTGGCTATCCCGAGGTTCAAAGGCACGGCACCACATCTCAACACCTGCCCAACCAGGGAGAACGAGTTTGAGTTGCGAATCTGGCCTGAGCGAGGAACCGACTCGATCTCAACAAGCTCGTCGCCTGTCGCTAGGATGGCGACGAGAGGGCGCCGGAATACCCGGACGTGTGCCCTCCCCGTAGCTGCCAGTACTGCCGCTTCCAAAGCCGAGATGCGCCGCCCCGGCTGGAGTACCGCATCTCCAGCCCGTCCTTCAGAGCCTTTTGGCGCGACGTTCTCCCCGGGCCGCGAGGTTCTCAGAAACCGCACCTCACCCCCCGACATCCGTTCCGTGTGTTCGACCATCACAACCGAGTCCGTCCCCTGAGGAACCGCTGCGCCTGTCATGATCTGAAATGTCTCGCCCGGCTGCAGGGTCCTTTCTGTCGTTTCGCCAGCTTTCACCTCTGCGGCACAAAGCAATGTGACAGGTGCCGATCGTACGTCCTCCGCGCGCACAGCGAAGCCATCGCGCATCGAGCGGTCGAACGGCGGCTGGTCGCGATCCAATGTCACGCTTTCGGCGAGCACTCGCTGGAAGCTATCCAGCAAGGGCACCGTCTCGACTGCCGACCGCGCGACGAGGGTCCGGCACTGCTGCAATACCACCTCTCGAGCGGACTGGACCGAAAGCACGGCAGATCCCATGGACGGACAACTCCCATTGCCAAAAGGTGCGCGAGGCGACCGCGAGACACGCAGATTGAAGCTTACCGGCAGCAGCGGGAGTGAGTCAAAAATTTTTACTTTTGCAGCCGGTGTCTGTATCATAACAGCCCACAGCAGAACAGCCTGGAAGGATCACTGCCGCACCTTCCCCCCTGCGTCTCAGGCACGAAGCGTCCCGTTCCAATCGCCTTACCAGGAGCGACATGAACAAGCAGAGAATCCTGATTGTCGACGACGAACCGTCAGCTCGGGAGGGCTTGGCCAAGCTGGTTTCCAATTGGAGTTTCGTCACTGCTTCGGCCGAAAACGGGGAGAATGCGCTGGGTTCCATTGCCGAAACCGAGCCCCATGTCGTGATTACCGATTTGTTCATGCCGGTCATGGACGGAATGACCCTGCTTAAGCGAATCAAGGAGGACTATCCGGACCTCGCGGTGATCCTGCTGACGGCCCAGGCCACCATCGATTCGGCGGTCGAGGCCATCAAAGTCGGGGCCTACGACTATCTCGAGAAACCGGTTGACCCGGCCCGGTTGCGGATTCTGCTCGACAAATGCCTGGAGCGCGAAAAGACGCTCAAAGAAGTGCAGCTGCTGAAGAGCCAGTTGAAGCAGTACGGCTCCTTCGGAGATATGGCTGGCAGCTCTCCACAGATGCTGGAGGTGTACCGCCTGATTGAAATGGTTGCTCCAAGCACGGCTTCTGTATTGATCACCGGGGAGTCGGGAACAGGAAAAGAGCTCGTAGCACGCAACATCCACCTGCGCAGCAAACGCAGTGACGGGCCGTTCATTGCAATCAATTGTTCAGCGATTCCCGAGACCCTGATGGAAAGCGAGATTTTTGGCCACGAGAAGGGCTCTTTCACAGGAGCCCTTGAGCGTCGCCTCGGCTGTTTCGAGCTGGCGAACGGCGGAACCATCTTTCTTGACGAGATCGCCGAAATGCCCGTTGGGACACAAAGCAAGTTGCTGCGTGTCATCGAGGAGCGAAAGTTTCGGCGCTTAGGCAGCAAGAACGAAATCGACGTGGACGTGCGTATCGTAGCCGCGACCAACAAGCAGCCGCTCAAAGCTGTCGAGTCCGGTGAGCTGCGCAACGTCGTCGAACGTTCCCTGATCGTGTGCGACAAGGATCTGATCGAAGAAAAGCATCTGCCCGTTCTCGAGCAACGTGAGGTGGCGCCTTCAGCTAACAGTGTCGCCATTCCCGTCGGAACAACTGTCGCGGAAGCCGAAAAGCAGCTGATCTATAAGACGCTGGAGTTCACCGACAACAACAAGACCCGAGCCGCCGAAATTCTGGGAGTCAGCCTCAAAACGCTTCACAACAAGCTGAATCTTTATGACGCTGAGGCTCAAAACTAGGCTCACACTTGCCGTCACCATCCTGGTTCTGGTTGTCCTCTCGATCATCTCCCTGTTCACGATCGTCACCTTCACACAGGAGCAGATTCGGGCAACCTACGAAGACGGCGAGCTCATCAGCAAGCAGGTCTACAACCAGGTCTAACGCAATATGAAAGGGCGCCCCTTCTCTGTGATAGTTTGGAGTTGCTTGAAGACTCTGAACCCACAAAGGAGGAAACGCCCTATGGGACACAAGTATGTTGGTCTGGATGTGCATCAGTCAAGTACGGTAGCAGCTGTGCATGATGAGCAAGGCAAGAGCATGATGGAGTCGATTCTGGCCACTGAAGCCGAAGCGATCCGGGATTTTCTG
>VFZK01000471.1 GCA_016871215.1 Acidimicrobiia bacterium
CAATGCCCGTTTTCACGACTCAGCGCCGACCAAAAGTATCTGCCCAGTCTTGGTGCATACAATTTTATGCACCAAGCACCAAACCAAAAGGCTGATTCGGTGCATAATTTGGGTTCAACTACGGCTTCGGAAATGTAGGCTTGTCCCACGGGCGTGCGGACGACGTGTGCTCCGTATTGCCGCGCGATCGTCTCAATGGCCATCGTTGTGCAGACGTTCGTCACCACCGTCCCTGGTTTGTTTCGCAGCCTGATCGCCGTGGCCAGTGAGAGAGTGCATTCTTCGGAAAGGGGTTCGCCTCGTTCGGTCACGACGCCCAACCGCTCGCCGTCTGCGTCGTGGGCAAATCCGATGTCGGCATTGCCTGCTCTCACGACGGCCCTCAGCTGCGCCATGGTTTGCCGATTCGGCTCCGGGGAATGCGGGAAAGCGGCGGTGGCGTCATCGTTAACGGCCAGCACCTGGCAGCCTAGAAACTCTAGCCATCGTGGGCTCAACACGGAGCAGGCGCCATTGCAGCAGTCGGCGGCCACACGGAGTTGGCGCGCCCGGATGGCCTCGCAGGAGAACGCGCCTTGCAACGACTCGATGTGGTGAGGCACGGCGTCGGCGCTGGCGATGCGAGTGGGAATTCGCGTCCAATCGGCTTTTGAGAACTCGGCCTGGTGGAAAATGTCGAGCAGCTCTTCCGCTTGAGAAGCAGACAGGTAGAGCCCGTCGGCCCGCACGAACTTGAGCGCATTCCAGTGACCCGGATTGTGGCCGGCCGTGATCGAAATACCGCCCTGGGCTTCGAGCCAGGGAACCGCCAGTTGCAGGCTGGGGCTGGGACAGATCCCCAAGTCGATGACTTCACAACCTGCAGCCAAAAGACCCGCGCATACTGCCGCACGAACCATAGGTCCAGAAGGCCGCGTATCTCTGCAGACCAGAATGCGGCCTGAATCCATGTAACTGCCAAAAGCCTGGGCGAACGCCACGGCCAGCTCGGGCGTGAATGTCTCGCCGACAATTCCCCGGACACCCGTGATTCCAATTTTGAGGTGTTTCATGAATCCACGTTCTTCAACTCAGATAGGAATTGCTCGCACCGAATGAGATCCTCGAGGCTCTTGATCCCCTGTGTCTCACGCCAGTCCGCAATGGGCGAGCAAAACACGCCGCAGGCTCGCTGAGCCAGGAGCGTGACCATTTCGTTAGGGAAGCCGAGCTCTCCTCCAGGCCGGTTGTAGCAGCTCTGGTAGCTGTTCCAATATTGCCTTCGCAGTGCCTCGAGTTCCTGCACGGCCACTTGGAACTTCATCAGGAAGAGTCCAATGTTCGTCTCCCCTCGTGCGACGGGCGCGGCCTTTTCCAAATGCGTTTCTTGCGAGCCGGCAACGCGTCCCGCGGCGTCGCGCCTTAGAGGAGCGTAGGGCTGGTCGATAAGGGCTGTCGGAAAGATCATGTCGTACTCAGGAAACAATGCCGCCAGCTTCAAGGTGCGTCGCACCGTCGCCGGATGGATGACCGGCTGAGTGCTCCAGACGACGAGCGTCCAACCGCTGGCAGCGCGCAAGCGCTCCGAAGCCCAGTAGACGGCATCTCCCGTCCCAAGAGCTTGAGGCTGGGTCGTGTAGGTCACAGACTCGCCGGCCAGAAGCTGGCGGACGGGCTGTTCGGTTTCAGGCGAGACAACGATGATCGGCTTCGACGCTTCCGGACAGCCTTGGCGAACGGTCCTCAGCACATGGAGGATCGAAGGAACACCTTCGACTTCTGCCAGTGGCTTCGGCACTTCCAGCCCGCTTTTTCGGGCTCGTTCACCCTTGCCCGCTGCCACAATCACGGGCCAAATGGGAGCAGCCGGTTCATCAGCTTGCAGGTTGTCGAGCCACTGGCAGATTGCCTGCCGGTCTCTATCGCTTTCACTCCACCGTGCATTGAAGAGCTCGAGAGTGTGACGATACGCACTTTCCGGATCGATTCCAGAGAGGCCGTCCCCGGGTGTCGAAACCATCACCATCCCTTGCTTCACTCCTTCAAGCGCGCGAGGACCGTAGAACTCCGACTGGACGCGCTGCAACAGATGGGGTACTCGTTCCGCTGGAACGAGCGCCAGCACGTTTCCTCCAAAGCCTCCACCCATCAGCCTGGCGCCATAAACATGCGGATCCGCCTTGATGCTCGCGCGCAGCCGCTCCACCACCGGCGTGGAAATGCGATAGAGATCGCGCAGGCTGGCGTGCGACTGGTCGAGAAGATTGCCCAACGCGCACAAAATTGCGGAAACGGCTTCCGTTGTTCTCTCCTTTGTCAGAGTCTCCAACTGGCCAAACAGGGTGACAGCGGAGTTCACCCGCGAGATCTCGCCGAGATGGTGCAACGCCAGGTCGCGGACCCTGAGTGGCGTTTGGCTACGGTGCTTGATCAGCGCGGGAAAGGCTTCGCGACAAGACTGGTGCGTTTCGGGATGGCTCTGCTCCAGATCGGCCAGGACCACGGTTTCGGGCAGACGGTCAAGCGTTTGTCGGACTTCTTGCAGGCCGGCAGGATTGCCCTCTTCGAGCGCCTGCCGCAGTTCCGGCCACAACGACTCATCCAGACCCGCACTGCCCAGCAGATCCTTCAGCAGGGCTGGAATAATCAGGCGCGAGACGGCGGCTCGCTCGTTGTACTCGAGCATGATCTCCCGGCTCTTGTCCGCCGCATGAGAATAGAAAGAGACCCAGCGCCAGGAATGCGCAGGCAAGGCCACGCGATCGAACCGGTTCTTCGCATAGGAGAGGTGTACCGCGTTCTCGTGCCTGGCCAGACAAATCGTCGTGTGATCCATGGCTCCGCCTCGGGTGCCCAGGTACCATTCGGCGCGCGACGAGTCGTGTGCCAGTTCCCTGTCGGTGAAGCCCACCTGATTGACCCGGCGGACTGCAGCACCCGCCAGCACGGTCAAGGCTGAGGAAGACGACGCGCCTCCACCTGAGCGAATCGTCGAGTCCACCACGAAGCAAAACCCGCGGCGAAGGCGTTGCCCAAAACGCATCAGCGCAAAGAAGACGCTCCCCTTCGCATAGTTCGACCAGTGCGGCTCCGGAACCGGCCGCGAGAAGACATAGCTCACCCAGCGCTCCTCGCTGAATTCCGGCGAAAGAGCCTGCGGTCCTTCTGACAAGCCGAACCGAAAAGAAGGGCACTCGGGCAGCGTCGAGGTTCCGTGGATCTCCGCGAGGTCGAGCGGGCGGTACAGCATCACCATGTCGTGTTCCCGGCAGCCAAAGGTCAACGAGGCCGTGGGAAGATAGGAGACATAGTCGACGTGCTCGCCGATGATGTTGATTCGCGCCGGAGCGCGCAGGATGCGTACCGGGCCGTCTCCATACTGTTCGCTGAACAGAGCGCAGAGTCTTCCTAGCCGCGCAACCTGGCCATCGAACGCATCTGGGTCCTGGCCGTAAGTTTGAACCAAAAGCGTGCGGAAGGCGTGCGCTGCCAGGTCTCTGGCCTGCGACCCTTCAGCCGGCCGCAATGTTCCGTTACCTGCGCCTGTCGGCTGGGGGTCAACCTCGGCGTTTGACGGCGCCAGGACTTTGTCGTTCGACAAAGCTAACCGGCACCGGTCCAAGACGGCTTGAAGCTCGCTCACAAGCATAAGAGGGTCACTAGTGTCCAACTATAAGTTGAATAGGTTCAGTTGTTTGCTCATAGGCCGCTGAGCAGGTGCGGGCTCAATCTCTGAAAGTACCTGTAAAATCAGCCT
>VFZK01000472.1 GCA_016871215.1 Acidimicrobiia bacterium
ACAACCAATACTTCTCCCAGCTGGAAGAGCTGGTTCGGGCGGTTTCAACGCAGATGCAACAGTGGTCAAAACCCAACAAAACACTATTCCGACTATGCGTCATTAATTAAGACGCTATGTATATTATGTAGATTCATGGAGTCTTTCGGGACACAATTGAATCCCTGGAGGAAAAATGAACACGATTTTGCGTTTGATCGTAGCGACAGTGTGTGGTCTCGGCTTTTTAGTGGCCAATTCAGCCCTCATGGCACAGGTGGGAACCGAGGCTTCCATCCTGGGAGTCGTAACTGACTCGTCAGGGGCAGTCATCGGCGGGGCCGAAGTGATCGTGACCAACCTCAACACCGGTCTTAAGAAGACCGCCCAATCGGAAGCGAGCGGGAACTTCGAAATCCAGCAATTGCCGCGTGGCCCATATTCAGTCTCGGTTTCGTTTGCCGGTTTTAAGACCTGGACGGTCGAGAGGACAGAACTAGCTGTAGGCCAACGCCAGAGGGTTTCGCCAGTCTTGGAAGTAGGCGAGATCACGGAAAGAGTTACCGTTGAAGCAACCGCGCAATTGGTTCAGACGGATAAGGGTTCTGTAGAAATGAACATTGAAGAGAAGAGTATTCGCGAGTTGCCCCTCAATGGAAGAAACCCTATAGCTCTCGTGGGCTTGGTTCCGGGCATGCGGTTCCAGGGAATTAGCGGACTTCACAGATCTAGTACGGTGCAGGGCTTGGGACAGCGCAACGATCAAACGGATTTCCAACTCGATGGATTAACTGCTACGGAGACCTCGGATAAGACAGGAATTGGATTCCCCAGTGTGGAAACCATTGCTGAGTTTAACGTGGAGACGGCCAATTTCTCAGCAGAGCTTGGAAGTGCGCCGTTGCAGGTCGTACTCGTGACCAAGACTGGAACCAATGCTTTTCATGGCTCTGCTTGGGATTTTATCCGGAATGACAAGCTCGATGCTCGTAACGCATTTGCCCTCACCAAACCCAAGCTCCGGCAAAATCAGTTCGGGTATACTTTCGGTGGGCCTATCATAAAGAATAAGACGTTCTTTTTCTGGAGCTATGAAGGGACCCGAATCCGCCAAGAGAGGGTTTATAACTCCGTCACGCCTCGCGCAGAGATGTTCAAAGGAGATTTTTCAGCCAAGCCGATTCGTGACCCACTCACGGGTCAACCGTTTCCAGGCAATGTCATTCCCGCAGACCGAATTTCTTCGGCTTCAAAGTTCTTCTTTCCGTATATTCTTCAGGCCAATTCTGGCACCCAGACTTTTCGAGGGGTGGCCTCGAACCCGGATGACCTTGGAGTTTACAGTTTGCGGATCGACGAGCAGTTGACGTCCAATCAAAGATTGAGCGGCCGTGTGATCATCAACCGCCAGCAAGTAAACGTGCCAGGATACAGCCCGCCTGTTGTCTTGGATCGGGGGGTGCTGCAGCACAATACGGCCCTAAATTACACCTGGAACTTGAACCCTACCACCCTCCTAACAGCAGGCTTGGGGTACAACCGTAGCCGGGTCCTTTACTCTTCCAATGTCACAGGCATTGACAATTTGAATGTACAAGCTGGAATCAACGGATTCCCAACCCAAGGAAGAGAGGGGTCTACTGGTCTGCCGAGCGTCACTCTTGTGGGTTACACCGGATTCTCTGCGCCTTCCAATGATCCGGGCCAACAGAAGATCTGGGGCGAGAATTATAAGGTGAATATGAACTTGGTCCGAGGCGCTCATTCCCTGAGTTTCGGATACCAATTTGCTGATGGCCACACATCTGTCTACCATGCCTCCTGCTGCTCCAGGGGAACTTTCACCTTCAATGGACAGTATACGGGTGACGGTTTCGCTGATTACCTGCTGGGCTTGGTGCAGGCCAGTAATCGAAATTTCCCCCTTAATGGACTAGGTGTTGCTAATTCACCGTATTCAGCATTGTATTTTCAGGATTTCTGGAAAATTACTCCTAACCTTACTTTAAACCTGGGAGTAAGGTACGACTACTGGCATGAAAAGGCCTTTCTGAGAGGCACCGGGTCAACCTTCGACCTCAGTCTTGGGAAGTCCATAGCTGGAGAGAACAAGGATCGCCAAGTGGATTTGACCTCACAAGCGGCTTCCAGATTTCTGGCAGCGGCAACAAAAGGCATGTGGATTACGGCTACCGAAGCCCGGCTGCCGCCCGGTCTCTTTGTGGCTCGAGGAATACTTACTCCCCGCTTAGGCATCGCTTGGCGTCCCTCTGGATCCAATGACCTGGTGGTTCGCGGTGGGTATGGATTGTTCCCCAGTATCTTCCGAGACAACATCACTGGTTCTTCCATTATCGGTCCTCCTTACTGGACTTTTGAATCCCAAGCTTGGAGCGCTTCGCAGTTGCAGCGGTGGGAAAGCGCCTGGCCGAACGATCCCAAGGCCTTTCTTGCACCTTCGGTAACTGCAGCCAGGCCTGACTTGCCCAACATAAAGAATCACCAGTGGAACCTCTCTGTTCAGAAAACATTACCTGCGGAATCGGCCATCACAATTTCTTATGTAGGGAATAAGACTACCGATCTGCTTACGCAGGTGTTTCATAATGTTGCGCGCCCGGGGTTGCATACCAACCTCCAGGCAGCCACACCCTTTCCCCAATGGGGGGCTATCAACCTCTACGAGGACGTCGGATTTACCAACTACAATGCCCTCCAAGTGAAATTTGAAAGAAGATTCAGCGGCGGGCTTGCTTACCAGCTTTCCTATTCTTTCGGCAAGCATCTGGAAGAGGGTGGAGCCACCTGGACGGACGCGAATGAGCCCTATTCGCCTCAGGGCTATAATTATGGACGATCTCAGTTGGATCGTACGCATCTCTTAGCCGTCAATGCGGTATATGAAGTCCCGGTTGGCAAAGGAAGGGCTCACCTAAGCAATCTTCACCCTGTAGTCAATGGGATATTAGGCGGATGGCAACTTTCCTCCATCTATAGCTTTAACTCGGGTGAACCACTTACCTTCATCGTTCCAGGGGCCACATTAGGTAACGGACGAAACACGCGCCCGAATTTGGGTCCAGACCTCAAAATACCTGATCAGACTGCCAGCCGCTGGTTCAATGCTTCAGCGCTTACCGCCCCACCGCAATACACCTTTGGTAACTCCGGCGTATCCATTTTGGACGGCCCTGGCATCCATCTCTGGGATACCTCCCTGTCCAAGAACTTTTATTTCCGAGAGACGAAATATCTTCAGTTCCGCTGGGAAATGTTCAACGCACCCAATCATGTAAACTTGGCCCAACCTGGCACGACGATCAATCAAGCCGCAACAGCTAGAATCCTTTCGACCAGTACTCCGGCAAGGTCGATGCAGTTTGCGCTGAAGTTCGTTTTCTGAGCTCAGGCTGTTTGGTAGCCTGAGTTCAAAAAGTGGAAGAACTTAAGATCGATTCTTCCACTTTCTTCCTGTCCTGTCTGGTAGCACCATTCGGCCTTGGACAGGATGTTTCTACTTCTTTACCAAGCCGAGACTTCCGAAGTTCCAGCAAGCCGTACAGAAATCAAATCAAACGAATGTGATTGACTAGCCAACTGCCTGAGTACTTGTTTACCGCCCCCCACCTGGACGGACCTATGCACACGGGCAGGACAGAAAGTCGGGACGAGAGGTGAACAGGGGAAGAGGCGTTTCGGCGCTTAGGGAGAAAGAGAACTGGGAACAATGTCGAGGACTTTGGGATCGCGTGAACG
>VFZK01000473.1 GCA_016871215.1 Acidimicrobiia bacterium
GAAGAGTTAAGAGATCGCATCCTCCAAGGTATCGCTGAGATCAACCTGGCGCCGGTGGTCCATCGCTGGAAAAAGTTCGATGCGTTGCTCGCATAAAACGATATGTTTCACTGAAACGATATACTAGTGACTCAAACTGACGACTAGAAAATCGTACGGGTTCCGCACATTCCGAGTCGCCGAAATCGTGCTCTATCATGCTCTTGGCAAATTACCTGAACCAGAGTCTACCCACAGATTCTGCTGAGGAGGCAAAATTTTTTCTGGCGTGTCATCGGGAGATTGACTACGCTAGGCATATCTGTGGGCTTCGAGGAATGGGCCAACGCGCGGCGCTGGATCGCCCGACACCAAAACCCAAGAAGAAGGCCAGTCTTAAAGATCATTCTAAAGGAGAGTTCGTCCATGAAGAAACAACATCGATGGCAGATCGCAATGCTGTTCGGGCTAGCGCTGCTGTGGCAGGCCGCTCTCTACGGCCAATCGGACTTCGGCGCCATCCTGGGAACCGTCGTGGATCCGAGCGGGGCAGTGATCGCCGGTGTTCAAGTCAGCCTTGCCAGGGAAGACACCGGATTTTCGCGCGCCATGGTCAGTACGGACGCGGGTGAGTACAACATCACCAA
Organism: Acidimicrobiia bacterium; assembly: GCA_016871215.1. Classification (GTDB taxonomy): domain Bacteria; phylum Acidobacteriota; class Terriglobia; order Versatilivoradales; family Versatilivoraceae; genus VFZK01. The sequence continues at coordinate 627 of VFZK01000473.1, forward strand.
TCTGGCGCCCGGCCTCTACATGATCACCGCAGAGCTTGCCGGTTTCAAAAAATACGAGCAGAAGAATGTGCAGTTGATAGCCCGGCAGGTTTTGCGTCTGGACATCAGGCTGGAACTCGGCGAGGTCACAGAGACGGTGACGGTCGATGCTCCAGTTGTTCCGGTCAACAGCGAAACCCCGACCATCAGTGAGACGGTATCTTTGGCTAAACTGAGCCGCAATCCTTATCAGCTGGCCAAGGGAGCCTTCGTATCGACACATGCCTGGCAGACCCTAGCTATCACCGGGACTGGAGGCGCCAGATGGAAGATCAGTGGTGCCCGCAACAATCAGGTACGAGTCGCCGTGGATGGCCGAGTCACGTTCGATCCCTTCGGCATGCCCGGTAACATGCTTAACGAAGTGACGATAACGCACATCAACGCCAACGCGGAGTTTGCCGTGCCCGGTACCATCGCTGGGACCAGCAAGGGTGGAACGAGCGAATACCATGGTCAATCGGAAATTGTGTTGCAGCATCCCCGGCTCAATTCCATAGGCCCTAACTTCGCCCCACGTGTACCGACCAAGGGGACTTACGACAACTCCAATCAGCTGGGCGGACCCGTCATCATCCCAGGAGTCTACAACGGCCGGGATCGCGGTACCTTTTTCCTTGTTAACTTCGACAAGATGAAGAGCGGTCTGCCCTCGGTCGCGGGCGTTAGCAACGTCCCGACGGTAAGAATGCGGAGTGGCGATTTCTCAGAATTCCGAACTCCCAGCGGCGCTTTGATCCCGATTATTGATCCCTTAACCGGAAACCCGTTTCCGGGGAACATCATTCCAGCGAATCGTATCAACCCGGTTTCCCTGAAGGTCGTAGATCTGATTCAGTTGCCCAACCGCGGCGCCCCCGAAAACGCCTTTCAGAACTGGGTTGGACAGGAAACGGGGAAAGACTTCCAAACCAGATTTGTGCTGCGCCTGGACCACAAGGTTTCCGGCAAGGATACCGTCAACTTCATTTACAAGCGATATTTATATGGTGGCAGGCGTGACCCGCTGTTCGGTTCCGCGGGCTACATCGAGGAGCAACTCGCCAAGTCCTACACCGTCACACACACGCACGTCTTTAATCCAAGCACCGTCAACGAATTCCGATTCTCCTTCGATAACTTGCGGCAGGCGAGACTTCTCGGCACCAACGGTCAGGAGTTCGTGAAGCGATTTGGGATTCAAGGTATCGATAGCAGCCTTGATTTTACCGGTATGCCTAATATTGGGCCCTGGGTTCGTCAGCGTTGGAGCCACCAAATCACGACCAGCGATCGCTTCTATTACCAGGACAACCTGACGCATTATACCGGCAAACACACCATCAAGGCGGGGGCCAACTATTATCGTTTGCCCCAAAAAATCGAAGGCACAGCCGACAATGCTTTCGGTACTTACAATTTCACAGGACGCTTTACCCGAGGCACTCTCGCCACGGCGGGCAGCGACTTTGCGGATCTGTTGCTGGGGTACCCCGATTCCACGACCCGTTTTATCCCTCGCGCTACTATTTTACCGTTCAATTTCGCGGTGGGCGCCTACGTCCAGGATGACTGGAAGATCACGCCAAGGGTGACGCTTAACTTTGGGCTGCGCTACGACCTGGAGGGCGCTCCGCGTGACCGCAATGGCCTTTACCACAGTTTCAATCCGAAGACCGGAGCGATCGTATTGCCTGACGATTTCGCGAAAAGCAAGGTGAGCCCCTTGTTCAATAAGCTCATTCCACTTGAAACGGCCAGCCAGGCCGGGTACCCAGCGCACTTAGTGCCAACGGACAAGAACAACTTCGTGCCCCGCTTGGGTCTTGCCTTCCGTCCCTTCAACAATGCCAAGACGGTGATCCGCGCCGGTTACGGAATCTTTACGTCGGGCAAGCTGGCGGATATGCAAACCGGTGCGAGTGCGTACCAGCTCAACACCGGAGGCCCCTTTGCGTTGTCCGAGACGTTCCAAAATACGCAGCCGGGTGGGCGCACGGTGGGCCCGCCGACGCTGAGTTTCCCAAATCCGTTCCTAGCGGTCGGCCAGGGCAGCGCCCCCAGCTCCTACGCCATTACCTTTCTCAATCCGGACTACCGCGACGCTTACATGCAACAGTGGAACGTCACGTTCGAACAGGAAGTCCTGAACACGGCGGTACGGCTTTCCTACGTGGGCAGCAAAGGAACCAACCTGCTGTGGTCCCGCAACATCAACCTGCTTCGGCCCAGCACGATCCCCTGGAACATTTCCGGGTGTGGCACCCTGGGTCCACGACCTGGCCCCACCTGCCGGCGCAACTACTACGGGTTTACCAGTGTGGAGATGGTCGACGGTGGCGGTAACGACTCGTACAATTCCATGCAACTCGAGTTCAATCGTCCCTTTGCACGCGGACTCCAATTCGCTGGTGGCTGGCTCTGGCAGCGCAAGTTGACCGATGCGGACGCGAGCCCCCGCGTCGGTGGTGGCATTTTAGCGGGACTCGATCCGTATGACCGCCGTTACGGCCGGGGAGCGGAAGATGCTGTACCGCAACATCAGTTCAAGTTGGACTTTACCTGGGAGGCTCCTGTGGGTAGAGGCAAGCGCTTTCTGAGTTCGGCTCCCAGCGTGTTGAATCACATCGTGGGTGGCTGGTCGATGTCGTTTGTCGGAAGATACACTTATGGTGTGCCGTACAACCCGACCTACAATGGTGGGTCAGACCCGTCAGGAAACGGGATCTTCAGCGGCCGTGCCGATCGGATCGCCTCAGGGAAGGTTTCCAATTTTTCGGAGAGCAACTGGTTTGACCCGTCGGCCTTCGTTCGTCCACCGTGTGGCCCGGCTGACCCGACTTACCCCGGTGTCTGCATGCCGATTGGGCGCTATGGGAGCTCTGGTCGCAACATCTTAGGTCACAATCAGGCCGTAAGAAACGAAGGGGTCCACGAGATGATGTCCGTGTTCAAGAACTTCCCGATAGTGGGCGAAAGGGTGAATCTCCGATTGGTCACCTACTTCTGGAACCCGTTCAACAAGCAGTATCCGGGCGTCAACACCAATATTTCAGACGCTCAGAATGTCGGAAAGGTAGGTTAC
>VFZK01000474.1 GCA_016871215.1 Acidimicrobiia bacterium
GTGAAATGAGGCTGGATGAGAAACGCTGGATTCGCCGGTCCACAGCGTTTCCCTGGCGCGACAGAAGTTCACTCGGCAACGATGATTCCCCGACGGAAGGCTCGCGATCGTGTGCGGCCGCTTCATCGAGGATCGTCCACCGACTGCCCGGTGTTCGAGCAGTACACCGCCGCCGCCCTCTTTGTCTCTGTGCTAGTCTAGCTGCCAGCTCTCCTCAATCGCTCCACCGCTCCTCGAATGCTCTCGACCATGTAACGCAGCGTCTCTTTGGGAATTCCCGACCAGAACGGAAAACTGAGCATGTTGTCGAAGAAGCGATCGGTGTTTGGAAGATGGATGTGTCCATAGCCAAACGCCTTGAACAGATCGGAGCGATACAGCGGCCAGTACTGAACCACGCACTTGATGCCATACTCCTGGTAGAGCAGCTCAACCAGATCATTCCGCGTCTTGCCCGCTAGGCCGTCGTACCGTGCCGACAGTAAGTGATAGGCGTGGACATGTCCTTCAGGCACACGCTGGAAGGACAATTCAGGAACGCTGGCCAACCCCTGGCGAATAAAGCTCGCTTGAGCGCGTCTTTCTTCGTTAATCGCATCCAGGCGTTGTAGCAATCGCCTCCCCACGGCGCATTGAACTTCGCTGAGACAGAAGTTAAAAGGCCAGACCCCCTCCACGCCGCAAACCAGATTTCCCATCGCGGGCACCCAGTAGCGGTCGCGCGGGCCGGCAAAGGGCCAGTGTCCCATCCAACGTAGTTTTCTGGCCAGCTCGCCCTGCAGCGCTTCCTTGACGGTGAGCATGCCGCCTTCTCCCAGCGTGGAAATATTCTTCTGGTTCTGAAAGCTGAAACAGCCATAGTCTCCAATCGATCCGGTCTTCCGGCCCTTGTAAACACCGCCCGGCGATTGCGCGACGTCCTCGACGATCTTGATTCCGTGCTGCGCAGCCAGCTCCAAGATCGGATCCATGTCCGCTGGCAGTCCGTATAGATGCACCACCACAATAGCTTTCGTTTTGGGTGTGATGCAGGGCTTTAACGTTTCCGCAGAGACGACTCTCATTTCCGCGTCGATATCCGCAAACACCACTTTCGCTCCGGTGCGCGCGAACGGCACGACGGTAGAAACGAAGGTGTGTGCTGGGACGATCACTTCGTCTCCCGGACCCAGACGAAGCAGCGTAGCCGCCAATTCGAGAGCGGCGGTGCAGCTGCAGACGGCAACGCTGTCCGCGCAACCGATGTACTCGGTAAATTCCTTCTCGAATGCTTTCTGTTCTTCTCCCTGCGTCCAGGTTGGATCGCTTCGAAGCGTCTCAATAACGACGGCCTCTTCTTCGGCCGTCAAGCGGGTTTGCACAGCGGGGAAGTCAACTTTGAGCGGTGTCGTAGCGATCGGCGTCATAGTGGATTGGCTCCTTGTAAGAGGACTGATGATGATAAGTGATGCAACAGTAGGGCAGAAACAGCGTTTGTGTCGAGGTGGCAGGGCCAACTCTCCCCGGCACCAGACAACCTCTACATCATAGCGTGATCGAACCCTGTTTTTCGAGTGTCTTGAAGTGCCTTGAAGCGGAGCGTCCCTTCACGGCCTGAGGTCGGGCTACCGTTCTGGGAGGCAGCTAGTCTAGGGTAAGGTAGTGCTTGTGCGAAACGCGATTTCGTCGTCCGCTGGAACACCTGCTTCCACCACTTGCAGAAAGCCGCAATAGACCAGGCTTCTGTGCCTCGGTTTGGTTGCCTCGACGAGACGTTCCACTGCCGATCTGACTGAATAGCGGCAGAAGACTGCCGCACTCCAAGACGCTGCGCGTAACACTGAGGTCTCGACAGTTCGCCAGTTTTGGACTGCGCCAGTCCTCTGGCGCTTTGGTTTCACTGAATCGGCGCCACCGAGGGTCGGCCATTCGGTTCCAGCGAAATCGGCGGCGAGTTGGTGTTATACTCTGCCGCACTAGAGATCCCAAGGCAAAACCAAGCCAACAAGGAGACAACTCCGATGAAGCTACTTAAAACCGTGCTGCTCTGCCTCACACTCTGTCTGCTCAGCGCGTCGTGCCAGCAGCAGCCAACAACCCCTCCCGACACTCGGGCTGCCGATGAGGGCGTGCTTCGCGCTGGAGATATCGAGTGGTCGAAAGCCGCTGGCGCCAAAGACCTCGAGCGCTGCGTTTCTTACATGGCCGACGACGGTGTGATGCTGCCTCCCAATGCCCCCGCGGCAAGCGGCAAAGACACAATTCGGAAGGCTTGGACTGAGATGCTGGCTCTTCCGGGACTGGTCCTGAGCTGGCAGCCTGCCAAGGTCGAGTCTGCGAGGTCGGGCGACATCGGCTACACGCAAGGCACCTACGAAATGACGGTCAACGACGCCAAGGGAAAGCCGCAGAGCGACCGAGGCAAATACCTGACCGTTTGGAAAAAACAGGCCGACGGCACCTGGAAATGTGTGATGGATATGTTCAATTCTGACCTGCCCCTTCCAGTGGCCAAGTAGGCTTGCACGATTTGTGTCTTACAACCACCGCTTGGGTCAATCGCTGTTGTAGCGAGAGGAATCGACAGATGAAACGGGAGGAGCCTCAATGAGCGCAAAGCAACGAACACACAAGGCCAGGGATCGGTTCAAGCAGGGACGCGATCTCGGGTGTGAGTATCTCAAGAGCCAGCTACGAGCCGACGACGGATTTGGGGCGGTGGAGCGTGGTCTGGCCGACTACTACAAAGTGCCGCTGGCGCTGATGGTCTGCGGTGCCAGCGCCGAATCCAATCGGTTGCTGGACTGGATTCGACGCAGCGGAATGACGGCAGAAGGCGACTTCGGTCCGCGCTTGCCGGAGACCGTCGGTTATCCTTACATCTACTACAACATCTGGGTCATTATCGGCGCTCATCGCCAGGGGCATTTCGACCTCTCTCAGAAGGGCATGGATTTCGTGCTGCGGTTCTTCGATCGCGACAGCGGCGGCTTCTGCCCCAGTCCCGACCAGAGAACGGCAGAGGCCTTGCAAGATCTATGGGTGGTCAGCGGAGGTGGACAAGCGGCTCTCTACACAGGCCGAATGGAAGCCGCCCTGGGCGTGGGCTGCTGGATGAAGCGATTGATGGATCTTCAGCCCAACTTTCCCAAGCAGCTCTACTCCGTGTACAGCCGGGCTGGTGGGCTGCACACGCGACTTGACCCAGCAGAGGATGTTCGCTTCGTGGTGAACGCCAATGCTGAGCGTGATGAATACTTCTTTCATCCAGGTATCGCAGCTGGTTTTCTGGCGAATCTGTTTAAGGCGACCCGAGACCAGCAATGGCTGGACTTGGCTGAGGAGTACATGCGGATGACCGAGATCGCCAGCGACTTCAACCTGAAGAGCTTGCGAGCCGGCAAGGTGGCCTGGGCCGCCGCCAACCTCTACACCGTAACCGGCAAGGCGAAGTATGCGGATCTTGCTGCCAAAGTTGGTGACAACATCCTGGCAGTGCAGACGAGCGCAGGCCCCTGGAAGTTCGGGCAGATGAGCAGCAACGACGCCACTGCCGAAATGGTCGTCTGGCTTGACGAAGTGCATCAGGCGATCGGCTAGTATTACTATGTTAAGTCTTGTCCCGATACTTTGGGTGGCGCACACATGGCGCAGTTTGTCATGTGTGCGGTCGGTACGCATACATTGTAAAAAGCACGATGTATGCGCCACCCGAAGAGACTTAACA
>VFZK01000475.1 GCA_016871215.1 Acidimicrobiia bacterium
AACGATTCCCATTCGCCTCCGCCAGGAGTCCTCCGCAGCGACAAAATCAGATAGCCAACGTCACCCGCGCCTGCCTCGCCCTCTGGCGTGCGGGTCGCCCCGCTGGGACTGTCGCAGCCCGCGCAGGAAGCAAGCGCTTCGCATCGATCGGAACCGATGAGTCTGAACCCAGACGCAGCACTACAACGAGTGTTGCTGGCCGAGCAGTCAAAGCCGTGGCGAACGGAACGCGTCGGAACAATCGCGCGCCTCCTCGCCGAAGTCGCTGAACGGTTTCTTCAACACGGTGACCTTCTGGCTCATCAAACAGCTGAGCGGATGGGAGTGACACCTGGCGAGGTGTGGCTGGAAACAATCTTCCCGTCGGTATGGGGGTTGCTTTCCACTCGGCGGGGTCTCCTCGCCTCTGCGCGAAGGCACAAACCGTTACAAGACGTGAAGCCCTTTCCGCGGCTGCGGCAGCGCACTGAGTTTGGAGGCCGTCCGGCGCTGAAAGTCCTGCCGGCAACCCTCCTCGAGCGCCTGTTGCTCCCGGGATTCTCAGGCTATGTCCTGCTCAAAGAGACATCGGGTGGTACCAGAAAGGCGTCAGGGCCGCAAGCCACATCGCGGGCAGGCGGACTGGCGCTTTGCCTGTTGCCATTCAACCTGGCAAGCATTGGCGTCCTCGACGTCGCACATCTGTTGTGCGTCAGACAGCAGCGGGTCGTAGCCAAGGTTTCCGAGAAAGTGGAGTTCGTGGGCCCGCTCCTGGAACAGATCCTGGCGCCTCTGATTGAAGCCGACGCATTGCAAGTCGTGTTCGGCGGCCCCGAGGTGGGCGCGTCGCTCGCAGCTCGGCCCGAGTTCTCGCACATCCACCTGACAGGGAGCGCGCGTACGGCGGCTACGGTTGCTCAGATCGGCGGCCCGGAGAAGCTCACCTCGGAACTCGGAGGAGCAACCCTGGCCATCGTGTTTCCGGACGCGCTGGCGACAGACGCCGGCCGCAGGGCAGTGGCTCGCCAGATCGCTTTCGGCGTGCTGGCCAACAATGGGCAACACTGCGTGAGCTTTCAAATCGTAGCCGTGCCCGCCTCCGATGAGCTGGCCTTCGCAGAATTGCTGTGGCACGAGCTTCGGCTTGCGGCCTCGCGCAAAGGCGGCACGATCGCGGGCCGCAAACTCGTGGATGCCGCTGTGGCCCGTCGCCTTGAGGCATGGACAGCCAGCCTGGCGGCGGCTGGAGCTCGATCGACACCGAGCCGGCCACAGGCTCATTCAGAGTATTTTCCAGCTTGCCTGGTTCAGGGAATCAGCGAAACAATGGCTATCTTCAGCGAAGAAGCGTTCGGGCCCGTAGCCGGCCTGCTGCCTCTGCCAGTAGAGAGTTTTGCAGAGCAGGCCAAAGCTGTTGCCAATTCGGCTCGTTTGAGCGGCGACCTGGGGATTTCGTTATTCACCTCGCATCCGCACTCGTCCGGAATCCGGCAGCTGGCCCTGCAGCTCCGGCACGGTGTTGTGACCATCAATACTTACCCAGGTGTGGCATTTGCCACATCGTTACCTTGGGGAGCGGGCCCGGCACAAATGAGCGGTCATGGCTGGACGCATAACTATTCGTTGCTGCCGGAGGATGAACTCGAGAAAGTCGTGCTCACTGCCCCGCTTGGCCGAAAAGGGTTCGGCCCGATTCGCTGGGAAGACCCGTGGCTTCTCAACACATCAGGGGAAGCCACGGCCGGATTTGGCCGGGCGCTGGTACAGCTGACTCTGGCCTACTTTCTAAAGCGGCCATGGCAACTGGCCCAAGCGCAACCCGCACTGATTCGTGCCATCCGCCGCCGCGAGGCCGCCGCACGGCGAACGGACCGAATGGGCACTCAGTAGCAAGATTGCGCACGGAGGAATTATGCATCGTCGAGATTTCCTGCAAGCCGCCGGACTGGCTGCAGCCGCCAACGCTATTCCTGGGTCAGCGACGCTGTCTCAAGGCTCTACACGCGGTGCTGCTCGCAAAGCCTTGATGAAGGTCGGCACACAGCATGGCTCATCGAATGAGATCCTGGAAGTGCTGTGTTCGCTCGGAGTGAACCACATCTGCAGCACACTGCCATCGGAATCGATGGATGCACACTGGAGCGTCGAGGGACTCACCCGGCTGCGCGAACGCGTCGAGTCCTATGGCATTGATCTCGATATGGTGCCGCTCCCATTAAGCTCGGCTTACATCACAAAGGCAGAACTGCCGAATATCATGCTGGCCCGAAGTCCGCAATGAGACCGCGATATCGACAACGTCTGCCAGATGATTCGAAATGCCAGCCGGGCGGGCATTCCAGCGCTGAAGTACAACATGAGCATTCTGGGGGTGGTGCGGACCGAGCCAACTCCGGGACGCGGCCGTTCGACCTACAGCACGTTCGTTTACGACAAGGCCAGGCAAGAGCCACCTCTGACCGAAGCGGGGCCCGTCAGCGCCGATGCCTATTGGGAGCGGATTGGGTATTTCTTAGAACGTGTCGTCCCTGTGGCCGCCGAATACAAGACGCGCATCGCCTGCCACCCACACGATCCGGGCATGCCGCACGACAAGGGCTATCGAGGAGTCCACACCGTGCTCGGCAGCGTGGAAGGCTTGAAAAAATTCGTTGGTATCCAGGAGAACCCTTACCACGGGCTGAATTTCTGCCAGGGAACCGTCTCCGAAATGCTACAGAATCCAGCCACCGAAATCTTCGACGTGATTCGCTACTTCGGCAGTCGAAAGAAAATCTTCAACGTGCATTTCCGTAACATCAAAGGCCGCTTTCTGAACTTCCAGGAGACCTATATCGACAACGGCGATGTGGACATGCTGAAAGCGATGCGAGTGTATAAGGAAGTCGGATACGATGGCATGATGATGCCCGATCACGTTCCCACGGTGGCGGCCGACCCGCACGGCTACCAGGCGTTCGCCTACACCTTCGGATACATCAAGGCCTTGGTTGCTGCGGTGGATGCGGAGGGGTAAGGCTTTTCCTATTTCTCAAGGAGCGTTCTGCGATTGGCTGGTTCACAGTGGTCTGGGCAGGCACTCCGGAGGACACCGGCTAGCCGGCTCCCGTCCGACACGCAAGGAAGGCTTGGCTCCCTCAAGTTTGGGTAATGCTCTGTTAACAGAGCATTACCCAAACTTGTAGTGAAGCACGCCAGTGCTTCCCTGGAGTTGGTACATTTCCCAAGGAAACAGGCGCGTAACGCTCATGCGCTTGTAGCGCCGCAAACGAGTACGGCCGTTTGAAGCACTCGTGTGTTTCACAGCCGGGATCAGCGATCCCGGCTACACCCTCTGCTGTCGCCGGGGTCGGCAACCTCAGCTTTCCAGCCAAGTCGTCATACTTGAAGCACTCACGTGCTTCACTACAAACGGGAGCCATCGACACAATACGCTCTTAGCACCGCGCGCCAGTGCGGTCCAGCACTAGCTTGCTAGTGTAGTGTCCAAGAATTAGATGGACAGTTGGTTTTGAGGTTTTCTGGTTCTGGGTTGAGTACAACCGGGCTGAATTTGCTCAAGAGTCTGACGACACCGCGAGAGTTTTGCCACGATGGATTCGACCGTGGCTGTCCAAACAAAGGGTTTCGGCTTTTCATTCCACACCTGTAAAAACTCCTCCATCGCCTTGATCAAGTCGGGGACACTGCGGAATGAACCACGGCGGATTCGTTTGGA
>VFZK01000476.1 GCA_016871215.1 Acidimicrobiia bacterium
ATCGACAAAATCAGTAGCCCGCGCGTTAGCAAGGGCTCGACCTCGACTCAAGGACTTACGAGACTTTGACGGGGCCCTGTGGCCTGCGGTACTCAAAAACTTACGAGACTTTGACGGGGCCCTGGTCATTGGGGTGTCTTGACTTTTCATGGAGTGTTGGTTAAATAACAATCCCGTTGCTCATCGAGTTACACCCTGTCGAAACATCGTTCGCTTTGGCGGCTGCGGTCGACGCCAACGCCTGGAGCCTTGCGCCGATGCTTTTTGGGGAATCCCTATGACCGCCAATCGAGATTCCACGAACAAGGAAACTACATCATGGTGAATCTGATCCACGTTCTGAAGTCTGCCACCGTTGTGGCTCTATCTGCTTGCCTTGCTTGTGCCGCGAAGACCGCCCACGGGTCGGAGATCAAGAAGCTTTCGACGAGCGCGATCGTCGCCATGCGTGCCATTCAGGGGCTCGCCGTAAGCCCTGCTGGAGATCGGGTTGTGTTCGTGGTCAACGAGCCCTATCCGGACGCTCAGTCGAAGGAAGCTGCCAACACGGAACTATGGATTGCGTCGGTCGACGGCAAGAGCCAGCGGAGACTGACTGAGTCGGCTGGAACAGACGCCAGCCCGGCCTGGAATCCCGCGGGGGCGGGCATTGCCTTTCTCTCAAGCCGTTCAGGGGCTTCAGGGAATCAGCTCTTTTGGATCGATCCCGATAGCGGCGTGCTTCGACAGTTGACCCGCCACGAGGGTGGAACCTCGAGCTTCGCTTGGTCTCCTGATGGAAAGCAGATCGCCTATCTGGGGTTGGAGCCCCTAGGCCAGGCTGCCAGGGCCAAGCGTGACATGGGTGACGACGAGATGGTCTTCACGCTCTCAGATGATTTGCAGCACGCCGCGCCACAGAAGCTGTGGCTTCTCGATGTGGCTTCTGGAAACGTGCGGCAGCTTCCAACAGGCCACTATCACGTCTTCTCGGTGACTTGGTCGCCCGATGGGCGGCAGTTGCTCTTAGCGGTTACTGATGAAGCCAACATGGATCACGAGTGGACCCGTTCGAAGCTGGCGGTTCTTCCTCTCTCCGGCGGCGAACCTCGCATCGTTTGCAGGACTCAGGGAAGAGTGCTGAAGCCGAAGTGGCGGCCCGGCAGCCGCGCAATCTCGTTCTTAATGTCGTCAGCCGATGGCAGAGAAGCGGCCGCCAGCAGCCTCTACACCTGCAACGAGGAAGGTGGGCAAGCGCTGAACCTCACAGAGGGGGTTCTGGCAACCGTGCAAGGCTACTCCTGGCTGCCTGACGGCCAGGCGCTGATTCTGTCAGTGGTTGAGAAAAACGAACGCTACCTGGCTCATTTCAACGCATCCACCCGTGCGATTCGAAGAATCTCTAACCGGCCGCAGATTGCCTCGCAAGATCCCAGCCTTTCCGCTGATGGAAAAGTGTTGGCCATTAGTCTGGAAAGCCCGAGCACACCCCCAGACCTCTGGGCTGGACCGGTGTCGGGCACACTTCGCCAGATCTCCCGGCTGAACCCTGAACTGGAATCCTTTCGTTACGGAGAAACCGAGGACGTTGAATGGAAAGCGCCGGACGGCTTGACGATCAACGGGGTTTTGGTCAAGCCGGCTGGTTACCAATCGGGGCGGCGTTATCCATTGATCGTTCAAGTACACGGCGGCCCAGAGTCGGTGGAACTGAACGGATTTCAGATAAACTGGGCCCAGTTCTTCGCCGCTCACGACTACGCTGTCTTTCTTCCCAACTTTCGTGGAAGCGTTGGGCGTGGGGTTCAGTACACGGTGATCAACAACCGGGACTTCGGCGGCAAAGACTTCCAGGACATCCTTTCGGGTGTCGACTACCTCGTTCAGAAGGGAATTGCCGATCCTGACCGCCTGGGGATTGGAGGCTGGAGCTACGGAGGCTTCATGAGCGCTTGGGCCGTGACGCAAACGCAGCGCTTCAAAGCGGCGGTCGTCGGCGTGGGAGTGTCGAATTGGTTCAGCCTGATGGGCCAGACGCCGGTTCCGCTATGGACTGTCCAGGTGCACTTCGAAGAGTGGCCGGGCGACAACCCCTCAGCCTTTCGCAAGAACTCGCCGATCGAGTTTGTGAACAACGTCAAGACGCCGACCTTGTGGCTTCATGGAGAGGTTGACCCCATGATTGCTCTGTCTCAGTCGCGGGAGTTCTTCCGCGCGCTTCAGCACCTGAAGGTACCCAGCGAGTTAGTGGTCTACCCGCGGGAAGGGCATGGGCTTCGGGAGCCCGTACATCGCAAGAGAGCATACGACCGCATCCTGGCATGGTACGATCGTTACGTGAAGTCTGGTTTGTAGTGGTCCACGCCGGTGCGCTCCGCGAACAGCTTGTTAGCTCAGGGAGAGAGATGGGAAGCACTGGCGTGCTTCACTACGAGCCTTCTAACGCTGCATCAGCCTGTGTTCGGCTGCCGACGCTCCCATTCGCTGGTTCGAGGTGGTTTGTGTGGGCTTTTGTTTCTGCATTCCTGGTCTCTGTCGTTCTGCCCGTTCTTGCGAGCCAATACCAGCAGGCGGTGGCAGCCTTTCAGCAAGGCCACTACAGCCAAGCCATCAAGTTGCTGGAAACGTTACCTCCCAGCGAAGCCGCACAACCCGCTTCGCAGAATCTGAGGGCTCTGGCACTTTGTGAGCTGAAGCGGTACGACGAAGCGCTGGACGCCAGCCGCAGAGCCTGCGAAGGCGATCCTGGCAATCCGAATTATGTGTATAACGCCGGTTTGATTCTCATCGCCCAAAAGGACGGGCTAGGGGCTGAGAAGCTTTTCCGGGATGGACTGGTTCGATTCCCGAAAGCGGCCAATCTGCACGCGGGACTCGCTGAAAGCCTGTTTCTGCAGTTTCAGTTTCCCCAAGCGGAGGCGATGTTTCAGAAAGCCCTTTCGTTTGCTCCTGAAAGCGCTCCAGTCCATGTCGGTCTGGCCAAACTGTTTTACTCCGTGGGAAACAGAGAGAAGTTTGGCCCAGCTTCGGCTCGCGCCATTGCGAGCGATCCTTCCAGCTACCTGGCGAACTACTATTACGGCCTCTGGCTGAGCGAATATGAGAACGACCCAGCCACGGCGGCCCAGTACTTCGAGAAGTGTAACCAGATTTATCCCGGATTCGCTCCGGCTTGGGGAGCGTTAGCCAAGATCCTGGCAAACCAAGGGCGCTGGCAGCAGGCGGCCGAAAAATATGAAAAGGCGCTGGCCCTCGACGGGCAGAATCGCGAGTATTATTTTCAGGTGGCCAATGCCTACCGGAGGTTGGGCCAAGCTGAGAAAGCGGCCCGGGCGATGAAGCAGTTCAAAGATCTTGAGGCGGCTTCCCAGCCAGGCCAGCGGGGAAGTGTGAAAGATTGAGGCTTCGGTTCTGCGAGGGGGAGAAAGGCCATTGTCCTCCTAACGCAGGGTCCCGTCAAAGTCGTGAGCCCTCCCTTACGGTCGGGCTACTGAATAGCCGCGTGGACCAAATCAGTAGCCCGCGCGTTAGCAAGGGCTCGACCTCGACTCGAGGACTTACGAGACTTTGACGGGGCCCTGGAAACCAGCAAGCACACAACGGTGGTTCGGTCAGCGCGTTTTCGATAGACTCCAAAACCGGAAAACTCAAATTGCTAAACAATGTCCCCGCACACGGAGCGCACCCGTGCCACCTGGTGGTGGACA
>VFZK01000477.1 GCA_016871215.1 Acidimicrobiia bacterium
ATTGAAGCCAGCCGACTTTCACGGCGAGTGGAACTACACGATCACATCCAGAAATCCAGCGGTAACGTAACTCATCACGTCTCGTCATCAAACATAATTGGTGTAGTTTATTAATTTACGTCTCCTTATTGGGGCTCTGCGCCCGCAGCACCCATCCGGCAGACTCCTTGTTGACCTTGATCTCGAACTCGACTTTGTAGTTGTCCCACTGCTGCCCTTTCTTCAGAAACCCTAGACCCTGAATGCGCAATGCCGAGAGATCCTTGTCTTTGACGATCTCCCAGGTCGCTGGAGCGTCCCACAGGTCGAGTGGCCCGATGAAGTTGTCCTGCAAACTTTCAGCTCGCCGTGCTTTCTGTTGCTGGCGCTGGGCTTCTTCTCGTGCCTTCGCTTGCCTCGCCTCTTCCTCCCGTTTGGCTTCTGTCTGTCTTCGCCTTTCCTCTTCCAAACGGGCCGACTCCATGCGCTTGCGTTCTTGTTCCTGTTGCTTCTGGGATGCGGTTGCAGTCTCGGCTTCCAGGCTCTTCCTCTCCTCTTCGAGTTTGCGGGCCGCTTCCAGTTTCCGAGGATCGGAAGGGGCAGAACCGGGAGCAGCTAGTTGGGCGTAGGTGTCTGAGTTGGCTGCACGCCATTCACTGATCAGTGCCTCGTGCTGCTTCAACCAGGCGACTGATCCCTCGCTGTCGACAACCATGTCGTCGGCTGTGTCCCTTTTGCCGTCGGGGCCGACCGAGCGCAGCACGAAGGTCTTGTCGGTCAGGTCGACGAGATAAAGGATTTTTTGACCCCAGCCATCCTTGGCAGCTTCAGGACCAGCGTAGGCGCGGCCCAGGCTGGCCAAGGTGGGCGGCAGAGCCTTCTTAGTTCTCTGGTGCTGGTCGATCGCTTCGAGGATGGCAGCGAATTTTCCAGCCGATGTGCGTGTTGCTTCATCGCTCGGCGCAGGCGTCTCCACAGCAGGAGGTTGTAAGACTGTCTCGATTGGGGCTGGTGGAGCTGCCGGAGCGCCAGCCCTTCGCCTGAGAAGCTCAAAACCGACGACAGCGGCCAGGACCAGCGAAGCCACCACGCCTGCAATGACGAATCGCTTCGAGCTCGCTGGGGAGGCTTTATCTTCACGGGGCGCCTCTGCGTCATCCGAGTCGACCCCTTTCAAGGCCTCCTTCAGCTCTCGAAGGATCTTTTCTTCTTCCTCTTTCGCGGAGGAGGAGACAGTCAGGCTTTGCTCCACATCGCCTGGCCGAGATTCTGGAACGGCCGCCCCGGCCAGTCGTGCTCCGCACTTAGTGCAGAACGCGTTGCCGCTGGTCTGCTCCGATCCGCATTGAAAGCATTGCATAGACAAATCTCCTGGAAGAGATCCTGGCGCTAGCCTGGTTCTGGCTCACAGATCAATCCGGCAGATGTACCCGGCAGCAGAACTCCCGGATGCTACGCCGCCAGGAGCGATCCCAGCATCGCAATAATAGAGGTGACCCTGGTGAAGACACAAACCGTGGGGGTCGGGGTCGCATGGCGACAGTACGATGGCTTCGAGAATGTGGCCATTCTTCGCCGAGAGTTTGTGAATCACCCGGTCGGTCGAGTGCATGCACCAGATTTCGCCACCGTCCCAGGCAAGCCCATGGGCGCGGCCCAGATGCACGGGAATCTGATGAATGATGCGAAAAGTGCGGGGATCGACCAGCGTCAACTTCTGGATCTGGAGGGATGTGATCCAGAGGCCCTCGCTGCAGAATTCCAGTCCATGCACACCGCCACCTCCAGGGATCGGATGGCGAGCACGAGTTTTGCCATTCTCAGGATCCACCTGTAGCACTTCACCGGTGGTGGCATCCGCCGGTCTGGTGGGCCTGCCGATGGCTTTGCCGTTGGCTGCCATCCAGAGAGAGCCGTCGCCAAACGCTATGCCGCTCGTATTGGAGGACTCCGTTTCTACCGTCCGGATGGGTTTCCCGCGCCAGTCCACCAAATGCGCGCGGTCGGTCACCTGTTCGCCGATCCAGAGTCCCTCTCTGGCCGTTTCCAAAGCGTTCGGATGGCCTTCGGGCGACTTGAAGAGTTTCACCACATGGGCTGTGCGCTTGGGGAAGTCGCCTTGCAGCAGTGGTGCGGCAATCATTGCCGCTAGAAACTTGCGCCGTTCCAGGTTCATCACTCTCAACTGACTTAGTTCAGTTTCTGATGCGGACCAAGCTTCGCTCGATAGCCGCGATATTTGGTGTCCCAGCCAATCCCATATCCAACGCCAACTCCGTCCGCAGCAACGTGATCACTCGTTCGACTCCTGGCTGTCCGAATGCAGCCAGTCCGAACAAGTAGGGACGGGCGATGCCGACCGCCCGGGCACCCAGAGCCAAGGCTTTCAGAATATCGGTGCCCCGCCGAAAACCCCCGTCGATCATCACGGGAATCTTGCCTTCAACGGCAGCCACCACCTCGGGAAGGGCTTCGATGGTTCCTCCGACGTGATCGAGTTGGCGTGCTCCATGGTTCGACACAATGATGCCTGAAACTCCGGCCTCCAGACACAGCTTGGCGTCCTCGGCTCTTAGAATCCCTTTCAAGACGATTGGGAGCTGGGTCATGGCGCGCAATTCCCGCACGGTATCCCAAGTGGGCGTGGCTGTCGGGCGCGAGGGATAGAGGCCAGCGCGCTCAGGGTTCCGTGGCTGAGGCACTCTGCCTTGAGCGTCTCGCGGGATACCGGTTTCGCCCCAGGCGCGATCGAACTTGTTGCGGATGTTTCGCTCGCGGTGAGACACGTACATGATGTCCGTTGTAAAGCAGATGGCGCCGCATCCCTGATCCTCGAGCCTCTTGACGAATGCCCGGATGGTTTGGGGCGTGCGGAAATCTCCGCCCGTGGTTACTTGCCACCAGGCTGGCCCTTTGCCCGATTCCACCAGCTTCTGGATCCCCCCGTTAGTGATGTGCAACGTCTTGGCGGAAGCTGCCGCGCGGGCTACCGTGTTCTCCCCATCTTGATGGAAGCAGTTTTTGCCGCCGGCAGGACAGAGGAAGATAGGGTGTTCCCACCTCAGTCCCAGGACTTCGACGGAAAGATCGATCTTGTGGACGTCGATCAACGCCTTGGGCCGGATGATGATTCGGTCAAATCCGGCTCGATTGTCCCGAAGTGAGACCTCGTCCTCGGAACCACCTACCAGATAGTCATAGGCCAGTGGGTCCAGCTTGGCTTTCGCCAGCGGTTCGAAATCCATAATGGAGGCGGGCTGAAGCAGCGGATCCGTGAGGTACTGCTCGATACTGGGTTCGGAGGCCTGGTAGGCCCAACCGATCCCGGAGCGTCCAGCGATCGCCGATCCGCCAACCCACGCTGCCAGCTGCCGAAGAGCTGTGCGACGTCCTGACCGCATGTCGAAGCCTCTCAGAACTTCTCCACCAGACTTGATCGCCTGAACTTCGATGGGGCGAAGGTTAACATCCGAGAGAAGCGGTTTCCAAGCACAATATCCATTAAGAACAATGGCATGCAGAATGGCCGGCCAGGTGCGGGTTCAATGGGCGACAGGTACGGGGGCAAGAATGAGTCAAGACTTATCTGGTGCAAGCACAGGGCCCCGTCAAAGTCTCGTAAGTTTTTGAGTACCGCAGGCCACAGGGCCCCGTCAAAGTCTCGTAAGTCCTTGAGTCGAGGTCGAGCCCTTGCTAA
>VFZK01000478.1 GCA_016871215.1 Acidimicrobiia bacterium
TGCTCCGTTCCTGTTTGAAATGCCGCCAGCCCTCCCGGCCGACCTCGCTCCAACAGCTCGACGCCGTCGAGAAATTCAACTTCGACAGCTTCCCAATATGAAAATCCCAGATCCTTAACTTAACACCCTATGGGGTCATGCCCCGGGTCGTTTTGTTTCGAACAATGGCAAGTCGGCTTACCGCAGCGCCGAACAACGGCTGTAATCGAGCCCGGCCGAAAATCGGTCAGACTGCGGAACTCCTCCAGAAGCATGGACCGTTTGATCTCCAAATCCGAAAGCGAGGCAGACATCTGTGCCTCCTTCTGAGCGTTAGTACACGCTCAGAAATATGACACAAAAAAAGAAAACCCGCCAACTGTAACTTTTATGTCGCACACCCGTTTTCTGGCAGACGGCTGCCAGACAACGCCCGGCAAGTCGCAACCATCTGAGCGAAGTATGACGGGACTTGCAACTCAACATCACCGTTTCACGAGCCGTGGGGTCGCCGATCGCGGCAGGAGGTATCGCATGATCGCCAGGAAAACGAAATGGCTCTCCGCAATGGGATTAGCAGCCGCGATGTTCGTTCTCGTCGGCTGCGAGCATAAGACGATCAACCAGATTTTGGCCGAGCCGGCACGCTACGCCAACCGCGACGTTGGCATCACCGGCAATGTGATCCGAAGCTTCTCGGTTCTGGGGGCCGGGGCTTATCAAGTCGACGACGGTACGGGAAAGATGTGGGTGGTCGCCAAAAGCAACGTACCCAGGGAAGGAGCCCGTGTCGGTGTGAAAGGCAAGATCCAGGATGGCTTCAATCTTGGTGGCCTGGTAAAGCCAGGGTCCCGTCAAAGTCGTGAGCCTTCCCTGACGGTCGGGCTTACTGAATAGCCGCATCGACAAAATCAGTAGCCCGCGCGTTAGCAAGGGCTCGACCTCGACTCAAGGACTTACGAGACTTTGACGGGGCCCTGCTGGTAAAGCTGCCGGAAGTTGTGCGCTCTGGGATGGTGATGATAGAGTCCGACCATCGAGCCAGGTAGGCTGATCGGCGATGTAGCGTTCGGTTTCGCTCGGATCGCAAGGGCAGCATGTTGATCCCGAGTTCCAATCAGCCAGTCTACGACGTGGTCGTCATCGGCTCCGGCGCGTCGGGCGGAATGGCTGCCTGGAACCTCACAAGACAGGGTGCCCGGGTCTTAATGCTGGATGCGGGCGGGCATTTTCACCGCAAGGACTTCTGGACACACGTTGCACCTTACGAGTGGCGGGAGCGGATCGCGCGCGGCGAGCAGCCGCCTCCGTTCCGCTTGAGCTTTGAGTCGATGGCAGTGCCTTTCCGGCAGCCACGGAAAAGAATCCGACGCTGACGATTCTGGCCCTCGCCTGGCGCGCAACCGACTACCTTGCCGAAGAACTCAGGAAGGGGAATCTGGGGTGAGCGGCATGGTGGGCTTGACCCACCTGCAGACTCGAGAAGCCGCTCCGGCAGTACGCGGTGAGTCCTGGACAGCTTTGCAGGGGTCTCCCGCCGTGACTAGCCTCGCCGGTGCCTGCCCCCTTCAGCCGCAGCGCAAGTGGACTCCATTCCCGCTTCTGCTGACGTTGAGGAGCCCGCAACGTTGACCTTTGTTCCGAATTCGATCATTACGCTGACCACGGATTTTGGACTGGACGACCCGTTCATAGGAATCATGAAGGGAGTCATTCTGAGCGTGAATCCGGATGCTCGGATTGTCGACATCACTCACGGTGTCCCGCCACAGAATATCCTGGCTGGCTCGATGGCACTGCAGTCGAGTTGCTCCTACTTCCCAAAGGGCACCATTCACATAGCTGTCGTCGATCCGGGTGTGGGAAGCAATCGCCGGCCTCTGCTGGCCGTCGGCGACCGCTATGCGTTCGTCGGTCCAGACAACGGGCTTCTTTCGCCCTCGATTCAATCTCAAAAGGATGTTCGGGTCTTCCACCTCACCGAGTCGTTATTCTTCCTCAAGCCTGTCAGCCAGACTTTCCATGGAAGAGACGTCTTTGCACCGGTGGCTGCCTGGCTTTCGCGCGGAAAGGCGCCCGAGGCGTTCGGCCAGCTCATTGAGGACTGGGTGTGGCTTCATTGGCCCGGTCCCACCCGGTCTGCTGAAGGCCTGGAAGGTACAGTGTTGCGCGTCGACCACTTCGGAAACCTGATCACGAACATCTCCGCAGCCGATCTGGCCTACCTCAGCACTTCACCCAGCACACTGGAGATCCGGATCGGGAAGCACACCGTTCACCGGTTCTGTGCTTCCTATGCCGAAGCCAACGCAGGCGAACCGTTTGGAATCATGGGAAGTGCAGACTTGCTGGAGATCTCCGTGAAGCAGCGCTCTGCCGCTGCGCTTCTGGGTGTTTCACCAGGCGAGAAGTTCGAACTGCGGTTTTGCTTGACCGAAGAAGCCCTCCGATAAAGGCCCGGTGATTCACCCACGCCGCAGGTGCTCCTGTACGACAATCCTGGGTACCGCTGTCGCCGTTTGGAGCACTGGCGTGAGCAAAGTCTCATTTCAGAAATGGCAGATTCGAGAAGAGGTTTACCTGGAGCGTGTGGTTGTACTCGAACACGCGGCCGTTGCGTTGCTGGATGGTCTGCAGCAGATAGCCGACTTCAATCTTGGTGCTTTTGGCGAGAGGAAGCCCCAAAGCGACATAAGCACGGTTTTGATCGAAGATATTGGCTGCTACATTTCTGCCGAAGTTGATGAAGAACTCATCGAAAACACCGATGTAGTACCTCTTATCGTGGCTGAGAGGAACGTTGATACGGGTCAGGTGCCGGAAGCGATTCTCGTATCGGCTTGAGTCGATGCGATCGATTGCCGGATCCGAGCGAGTGCCCAGAAATCTCTGCTCCAGGCGGTAACGGTGCTGAAAGTCGAGCTTGCCGACTTCGTGCTTCAGGAGGACCTGCTGGAACCAACGATGTTCCGGAAAGCGATAGGGAACGGGATACTGTCCATACTGAAACGTATCCACGAAACCATAACCAGCGGTCAGAACGACGCGCTCTTTTAGCTTGAAGTTCACACCGGGCCTCAAGAGAAGTTGCTGCCACCGAAGTCCCAAATCATGTCGCCGCCACTGCCCTTCCAGATGCACTTCCCAGCGTTTGCTTACAGGATGGTCGCCGAAATAGCTGAACCAAGCATGGCCATTCGAGGTACTGATTCTGTTTTGAGCGTGAGCGGCTGCCATGCAGAGCTGGAGAGTCAAGATCAAGAACAGAGGAGCGTTTCGCATGAGTAGGATTCGCATGAAGGCTACACCCTCGTCCGGGAAAATTCTGCGACAGCAGAGGGCGCCCGCCTGAAGAAGCGATTCTACAAAATCCTCGCCTCAGCACGGTACGCTGGCGCTGCCAATGGCGAGCGGCACGGCGGGAAATTCACGGGTCCAAAGCTTCGGACCTAGATAATCATTCTGTTAATAACTATGCCATTGAGACTTCTTCATCCATTTTATACCGCCAGCGGAAGACGACGGGATGCTGGTTGAGAGTTTCGATGTGTTGACGCAGGCGGTTGACCAGTTCCTCTTTGCTGGTGACTCGAATTCCCCGCAACACGGTGCGGGTGAGCTTGCTGAAGAAGACTTCCACCAGATTAAGCCAGGAACCATGTTTGGGGGTAAAGACAAACTGAAAACGCTGCGGTC
>VFZK01000479.1 GCA_016871215.1 Acidimicrobiia bacterium
CACCTAACACCGAGCATCGGAAATCCCCAGGGGAACTTGGTTCTGAAAATGAACCGGAGGTCGATCTATCTCCAACTAGATCAACACAGCTCTTCCCTATCCCAATTTATCTTGGACAGCAGTGAGCCTACATGTCTACGCGTCTCTTGCCACCCGCGCTTCAGTTCAGCGATGATCCGATGGTCTGAAACCAGGCAATAAACCGAGAGAGGCCTTCTTCGAAAGATACTCTAGGCTCATAGCCCAGCATGCGCCGAGCCTTGCTTAGATTGGCGTGGGTGAAGGGCATGTCGCCCGGCTGGAATTCTTTGGCCTCGATAAGTGCAGGCCTTCCGAGTTGCTCCGCAAGCAATTGGATCATGCGCGAAAGCGAGACGGGATGGGAGTTCCCCAGGTTGAACACCTCGAATTCTGGCTGCAGGAGCAACGTGGCCGCGATGCCGTCGAGGATGTCGTCCACATAGGTGTAGTCACGGAGCGAACTGCCATCGCCAAACATCGGGATCGGATGTCCGCCCGCGATGAGTCTTGCGAACTTGTGAATAGCGAGGTCCGGCCGTTGCCTCGGCCCATAAACCGTAAAGAAGCGAAGGCAGATCATCGGGATCGAGTAAAGCCGGGCATAGCAGTAACACAACTTCTCTCCTGCAAGCTTGGTGACGCCGTAAGGGGAGATGGGGTTGGGATTGGCCTCGTCCTCGGTGAACGGCACCTGGCTTGTGGTGCCGTAAACGGAACTGGAGGAGGCAAAAATGAATTTCTGAACTGCAAACTGCCTGGCCAGCTCAAGCAAATGGAGCGTCCCTTGAACGTTGACTTGCTCGTAGAGCAGCGGCTGTTCTAGCGATGGACGCACCCCCGCTCGAGCCGCTAAGTGAATGACAACCTCAGGAGCGTGCTGTTGAAACAACTGCGTGAGCTTCGGCAAGTCGCAAATGCTGGCTTCGACAAAATCATAATTGCCGGTTGTCTTGATCTCTGCCAAATTGCGTCGCTTGATTTCAGGCGAATAGAAGTCGTTCAGCTCGTCGAGCAGAACCAGCTTGTGGCCCAGTCTGAGGAGCCTCTCGGCCAGGTGAGAGCCAATAAAGCCAGCGCCGCCAGTGAGAAGAATTACCATGGAGTGGTTCGGAAATCGCCAGAGGTACGAAGAAGGCGCTGCTTCAACGCGCGATCCAGGAGTCAAACTCGAAGACGAGTCACACTAACCCACATCGTCCGCACAGCTGGACGTCGAATAGCCTTAGCTCGCCAGAGTCCATGTCTTTGCCGAAATCGTGGAAATCGTGTGCCGCTGCGGTAAGGTAGAATATGGCTCGCCTTGAATCAGATTCAACCGATTGCCAGCATCCGGTCCACGGCCCGCTTGGCTCGTACCCGGATCTCTTCCGGTACTTCGATCTGATAGCGGTTGTAACGCAGCGCGTCGAGAGTGTCTTGTAGCGTGATTTGGTTCATGTGCGGACAACGCACGCTGCACAGGCGCAGCATTTCTTTGTCGGGATTCTCGGCAGCCACGTTGTCGCCCATGCTGCACTCCGTCAACAGCAGGTAGCGAGGCGCGTGGGTCCTTTCGACATACTTGATCATGGCGGAGGTGCTGCCAGAGAAGTCCGAAACGGCAACCACCTCCGGTGGGCATTCCGGATGCGCCAGGATGACAACATCGGGGAACTGCTGCCGGACGCGCTGAACATCTTCGACCGTGAAGCGCTCGTGCACTTCGCATTTGCCATTCCAGCCAACCATGGCGTATTCGAGCAATACATCGGCACTGCGTAGGCCGTTGGGATGGCTGATGGGGAAAATGATGTGGCGGCCTGTTTCCTTGGCCACGTTCCTGGCCAGGTACTCGTCCGGCAGAAAGATCACCGCGTCGGTCTTTAGAGACTCGACGACGGCGGCAGCATTCCCCGAAGTGCAACAGATATCGCTTTCGGCTTTCACATCAGCATAAGTATTGACGTAGGTGACAACCGGCACGCCCGGAAACCGCTGCTTGAGCTGCCTGACATCTTCAGCGGTGATACTGCCGGCTAGCGAACAACCGGCCTCTTTGGCGGGTAGCAGAACCGTCTTCTCGGGGTTCAGAATCTTGGCTGTCTCAGCCATGAAACGCACCCCGCAGAAGACAATCGGATCGCCCTTGACCACAGCCGCTTTCCTGCTCAGCTCTAAAGAGTCGCCTCTGAAATCGGGAACCGTGTGATAGAGCGCAGGCTCCATGTAGTTGTGCCCCAAGATCACAGCGCCCTTTTCCGCTTTTAGGCGGTTGATTTCAAACACCAACTCTGCCTTCTGCTTCAGCTCGAAGTCAGGCACGACCTCTTTGAGCTTCTCAACCATCCGAAGATAGGTTTCCTGAACGTCGGTGGCGACTGCCATTCTCGATTCGCTCCCTGCTCGGGCTACGGTGGTTTCGACCTCTTGCGACTTCCCCACTGGCGCGCTCCGCTTTGGCGCCCGATGTGAACAGAATGTTAACATAGCTCCGCTCTAGTCCCAGATGTCATTCTTGACGACTGGAGAGGACTGGTTCAACCGCATCGCCCGGTGCCAGCGCGCATAGGCGGCAACGTCATGCCAGCGGAGATTTCGCAGACTCCTGCTGCCGTAAGCGGTTTCGATCCTCCACTGGAGGTATCGTTTAGACGGCAGCGGAAGAAATGGGAATCGGCGGTACCAGCTTCGATGACGGAAAGTCCAGCAGATGCGCAGCAGTTCAAAAATTTCGGAGATCATGACCTATCGAAAGTCCCGGCAACTCCGATCGTTGCGGATCGCTTTCTCGAAAGTCTCCACTTTTTCCAAATCGTATTCCCGATGCTCAGGGTTCACGCGGCTGTTCCTGTATTTCGCATAGCAGTGATAGCAAATTGTGAGCTTGGGAAACTTCCGAAAGTGCCAAACAAATCCATAGGCGCCGAGCAAGAGGCTGACGCCAAAAGTCCAATACGCTGCCAGCAGACCCACCAGCAGAAAGACCAACCCCCACACTCGCCGAGGTTCGTCGCGGATGTAGAAATCCTGCTGCTGGCAAATGGCGCACACATCGACCCTGTTTTCTTGACGGTGCGAATCGCTGTACCGCAAGACGAGCTGTTTCCTGCAGCGCGGGCAGGAAAGCAGTCCTTTGTCTTTCGTCGGACTGGCCCGGCATTCGGCAAAACAGTAGCGGCAGTGAAAAAGTATTTGCATTCCGCAGGGCGACAGGCGACGCTTTCAGCGATGCTCGGACTTTCGTCAGTTATTCTAGCTCAACTGAGCCTGGTTTGCCGGATCGCTCTGTCGTCGGTGACCGATGGTAGGGTCCCGTCGAAGACGCCCGTTCCGTGCCCTGGCGGGGAGCTCATGGTTGGGCAGTGTGGTACGGTACCCAGGTTTCGAGGCAGTCTTGAGCTTTTTCTGACGACACCTGAGGTCGCTGCGCCACTGTCTTGGAGCGAAGCTCGCCCCCCAGCTATACATAGCGGCATAAATAATGCCGCATAGTGTTCTTGCTTTCAAAGCCTCTCCTTGCCATAGTCGAAGGGCAAGGAGGGCTTTGCCCATGCGAAAACTTACGATTTCGGACAAAGAAGTCATGCGCCTGGCCGTGCAGCAAGAGATCACGCGCTCGGAAGAATCGCGATACGACCACCGTCTGCACGGCATTTTGCTGGTGAGTCAAGGGCT
>VFZK01000480.1 GCA_016871215.1 Acidimicrobiia bacterium
GATCAACCTCCTCAAGAAAGAACAAACCCCCAAGCAAGGCGTCAAAGGAAAGCGCCTCAGAGCGGGCGGGGACAACGATTACCTCCTCCAGCTCCTATTGGGCTAAATTTAGATGCGTTTGCCCTGCGCCAGCCCTGTATTGGCGCTTTTGGTCCGATCTTGCTGCAGACAGAATTCACCTCTTCGTCCTGAAAGAAGTGAAACGAGTTGTAGAATCCAGGAAACGCGCCTAACCTGCCTGTCAAAGGCCTTGGGGACAGGCAGAGGAGCGTTGGCATAACTTCTGAGCAAGCGCTCGGCGAGACAGAACCTCACGTACGTTTGGCGGGTTTGCGCCGACGGGTGCGGGTCATCCGGTGCAGAGCTTCGACCATCTCGTCGGCGGTGTTGTATGGTCCGTGCGTTCGACCCTTCTGCAGATCTTCCAACCCCTCGTCAGTTTCCCGGTCAACATCCGTTTTGGGGTAAACGTGATTTTGCCCTTCTCTACCTTCGCCTCTAGAGGGTCGCCAACCCCCAATCTTTTCACCGAGGCGCGGTCGGCAACCGCTGCCGGTCGGGGATCTGGCGCTAAACGGCTTGCTCTCGCGACTCCACCAGCAGCTCGTCAGCCATGAGTGGATTCCCTGCCATCAAGCCACCGTCGACCCGCAGCACCGCTCCCGAGATCCAGGCTGCGGCATCCGAAGCCAGGAACAGCGCTGCGTTCGCCACATCTTCTGGTTCCCCGATTCGACCTAGCGGATACCACTTCGTCAAGCGGCTAAGAACGTTCGGGTCTGCGGCAATTCGCTCCTGCCAGACAGGCGTTCGGACGGAACCAGGAGCGATTGCATTGGCCCGGATGCCATGCCGTCCATAGCGGGCCGCAATGCTCTGGGTCAGATTGATGAGCCCTGCTTTGGCCGCGCTGTACGCTTCGTTGCCGAAATACCCCAGTCAGTTCACCGAAGAAATATTCAAGACGACTCCTCGCCGGCGTTCGATCATGCCTGGTAGTGCGTGGCGGCAGCATAGAAACGCGCTCTTGAGGCAGATTGCCAGGTCGCGGTCCCAAGTCGCTTCGTCCATGAGTGCCAGGTTGTCTCCTCCCGAGGCCGCCGCATTGTTGACCAACACATCCACGGCCCCAAAGGATGCCACCGAAAGTCTCACCATAGCCTCCACTTCCTGAGAAACGCTGACATCGGTGTGACTCGCCACTGCCTTGCCGCCAGTGGCCGCGATCTTCCCGGCGACGGCGTTCGCACGCTCGGCGTCTCGATCGGCAATGACAACCGCGGCCCCCTCCCGAGCGAAGCCCGCCGCCATGGCTTGGCCGATGCCTGAACCCCCTCCTGTGACGATCACGGTTCGATCAGCAAACTGCATGGTACCCCCCTTCGATTAACAGTCCCTTATTCTGCAAGTGATGCCAGCCTATCACGACCCAGTTCGCATCAGGTGACCATATGTATTTCGTCTCGAGAATCGCCTGGGGTCGTGGCAGCCCTTAACATTCCTCATCTCGAAAGCATTCTTTTGGAGGCGACAGAGTCGGTGACGGCGGTCCTTCGCTCTGCCATCGCACTCGAAAGTGGCGACCCGCTAACCCTGCCAGAACCCTGCCAGAACCCTGCCTACAGCAGGTTGTTCCCAGCACAGGATAGTGGTAGCCTCCGAACGATAGAACACCCGCTGAGACGGCTCACCTGGCCTGAGGAGTGGGCATGCCCGACCAAAACTTTTTTGCTGGAGTCGATCTAGGAGGCACGAAAGTTAACGTGACTCTGCTCGGAGAAGATGGCCTCTTCCGTATTTCCGAGATGCTGGAGTCTCCTTCTCTCGTGTCAGAGGGACACGCCGTCACTTTGAAACGAATGGAGGCAGCACTCAAGGAGGCGGTAGATCGAGCTGGCGTTGAAATGCGGCAAGTCAAGGCGGTAGGGCTTGACACCCCTGGGCCGGCCAGTGTCGATGGCGTGTTGGCGACTCAGGGACCGGCTAACTTCGGGACCAATGTTTGGTCGAGGTTCCCGATTCGCCAAGCCTTTGAGGACGCTATTGGTCTGCCGACCGTGTATGCCAACGATGGCAACGCGGCGGCTCTGCATTGCCATCGTGTGAAGTTTGGGCGGGATGCTAGTAGCTCTTCGATGACGGCAGCGGTAGGAACTGGCCTCGGGGGAGGCATTGTTGTGAACGGCCAGCTCGTCGTCGGCAGGAGCGGTTTCGCAGCCGAGACGGGGCACGTCGTCCTCCCATCGAATGGGCTCCTCGAGCCGGGCCAGCCTCTGCCCAGGTGCAACTGTGGCCGAGAGGGAGATGCCGAGTCCTGGGCATCGCTCACAGCCATCCGGAATAATTTGCTGCCGTATTACCTGCAGAAGAACCCGAGCCACCCGTTGTGGCAAGTGGACGATGCCAACGGCGCCCGATCGAAGCAGGTTCTGGCCCTCGGCGAAAGCGGCGATCCCATGGCTCGGAAGATTTTCGAGAAACAGGCCATCGCTTTGGCGGTGCTGTTCGACATCGCGATGCAGTTCCTGGACCTTGACGCGTTCTTCATTGGGGGTGGCGTGATGCAGACCCGGCCGGAGTTTCGCGATTGGTTTCTCGCGGTGGTGCGCCGGCGCCTCCCGCTCAGGGATGAGCAGCGCGGCGTGACTGTCGAGGCCGCGCCGGATGGCGACATGGCGGGCGCTCGCGGAGCGGCACGCCTAGCGCTGGAGTCGTGGCGCGCCCACTAGCAAGAAAACGATTGGTGACGCCGTTCCCCCAGGCAGACGATGACTCCCTACAAATTTTCCACTCATTTCGAGGTCCGCTTCCGTGACCTGGATGCTCTGGGCCACGTGAACAACGCGGTCTACCTTACCTACTTCGAGATTGCCCGGCTGCAGTACTGGAAGAAACTCTTTGGCAGCGAAGCACTCGCACGATACAGCTTTGTTGTCGTACGTGCCGAATGCAACTATCGCTCGCCTGCCCTGGCAGGCGAGATGCTACAGGTCTTCGCCAGAGTTTCCGAGCTTAAGCGGTCCAGCTTCATTTTCCAGTACGAGATCGTTGAAGGGCACTCGGGCCGTATCGTGGCAGATGGGTTGACCGTTCAAGCTTGCTTCGACCCGGTTGTGCAACGGGCCAAACCCATTCCACATGACCTCCGTGACTCGATTCTAGGATTCGAGGGCATCGAGACTCGCCCAGCATCAGACTGACACTGGAGCAAACCTACGCGAGCTACATTGCCTGCGGATGGGACGTTTTCATGCGGCAGAGGTTCTCTTCGTCAACTGCCTCAAGGCACTGGGATGAGTGGCCTGTTTGTCGCCGAAACCTGCCTGCGATTCCGGCTAAACCTTGCGCTTGCCTTTTCCGCAGGTGTGACACTTGAGCAGGCTGCACCAGATATTGCCCAAATTATGCACCGAATCGGCCTTTTGGTCTGTTGCTTGGTGCATAAAAGTCTAGCCAAACATATTTGAAATTTTGATTCCATCGGTCGGCTGTACGATGCACGGCCCCGTCAAAGTCGGAGGCCGATGAGGCGCAAGACTTGGGGACCGAGGCGGGCGCAATGGCGGAGCGCAGGGGCGATGTAGCGGGCACCGGCCATACGGAGCAGCGAGATGGCCAAGTTGCGCAGAGAAGCCATGACCTGTGCGCCCATCCCTTTGCGGACTTGGGAGC
>VFZK01000481.1 GCA_016871215.1 Acidimicrobiia bacterium
CACAGGCAACGCGGAGGCCACCTGCAAGAGCCTGTTCGAAGTGCGTATGAAGCGCTGCGGCGCACGGTGGAAGGAGGCAACGGGACAGCACATTGTGCAGCTGCGAGCCCTTGCCTTAAGTGACCGCCGGGGACCCGCCATCGAGTTGACACTTCGCCCGCTCCGTAAGGCTGTCCGTGCGTCGTGAGGCTAATGTCCAGGATGAGATCCACACTCGTGGTGTCAGGCCTTCCTTGGCGCGCAGTTCAGATCTTGGAAAGAAGTGGAGTCCCTCCACTCTGTTCGGGCCCCCGCTGAAGAATCCAGTAACTGGCTTTCAGGCTGTCCATTTCGTGGGAGTCAGCGCCAAGGGTACCGTGATTGTTAGTGGCTTCTACAATTCCAGCGGAATCCAGACTTCCGGGGAAGGAATTAACTGGCGGCCGAACGAGGCGCTCATCGGCCGCCGAGAAACGGGAGCAGCCGATATTTCGTGGACACGGTACCCGAGTGGCACTTTCCTCGGCGAACAGTTTGTGGAGCATGGTGTTTTCACGCGCTCCGGCCGCATCGTCTTGGAAATTTGGGGATCGGCCAAGAAAAGCGAAAATTGGCAGTGCGGAGTTCTCTTAACTGACGACGATGGGAAGACGTGGCGTTACCGACAAGTCGGCTACGCAGCAGATCTTGCCTTGCGGGACAAAGCGGAAGAACCTGTTGGATACAACGAGCAAACCCTTTTTGAGACTCAGGATGGCCAACTAGTTTCGATCATTCGGGGCCGCCAAAAACTCGCCCGGCTGATCGACCGCAAGCCCTCGGAGACGTACTTCTCACGTGCCGTCTCCAAAGATGGAGGAGAAACCTGGTCGCAGCCTGAGTTGACCAATTTGGCCGGAACCGGAGCCACAGGCACGGGCCTGACACTCCCCGACGGATCGTTGCTCATGGCAGCGCGCATCCCGCACCATGTGAAAACAACGTGGGTCAAACCGGAACATGCCAACCTCTATGGACTTCATCTGGCGCGCAGTTTCGATCTCGGGAAGACATGGACGACGGAGCGCATTTTTCAACGGACCCCTGATGGAATCACCTTCGACAACTACTACAACGCCATGAATGGCCAGTTCATCAAGTTGAATCGAAATCGTTGGATGTACGCTTTTGGCCACTTTGATGTAAAGCGCAAGATTCACCGTATGCTGTCCTTTGAACTGGCTTGGAAGTAAACAGTCCGAACACCCATCTGAGCCAGGCGAGAAGACTTCTAAGGCCTGATTGTTGCCTGGCCAGTCTGACTGCTTTCGTCGTCCCCGATTTGACAAGCCGAAAGCAGCTCAACGGCCCTGCCCAAGGGGACCCTTTGGTCGCGACCATTCGTGTTTTGCGGTAGTGGAAGCTGCGCCCTGCGAACATGGGATCGACGACGCCGAGGTCGCAGACCTCGGCTACAACCGCTGGCTGCGGAACGATAAGGAGGCGCACCATGACAAGTTCATTCAGTCGACGCCAATGTTTGTTGGGAGGATTGAAGACAGCCCTTTTGACGGGCTCGGTGTTTGGCAGTCCGAGCACCAGCAGTGAAGAGCGACCGCACCCGAAGGACGAAACTGGAGCTTCGCGCGGTCAGACGGTTGGAGGTCTCAGTCTCAATGAAGACAATAGTCATTACTTCTACACCAGAGCGGGGCAGAATCTTGATGCGCGCAAGGTAGATTACTGGTTAGACCAGTACGCTGACAGCCAGGTGCGAGAAATCATGTTGTGTCCCAACGCGATGCGTACGAGTTATGCCAGCCGCGTGTGGGATCCGATCTGGAGAGGCTACGACCCCAAAGGTGACGATGATCAACCTCTATTGGCCAGCACGGCGCCTCAATCTCGAAAAGACGCCCGGAAATGGATCCATACTGCCTGGGAACTTCATCAGAAAGGGATCGACGTATATGCCCGGTGGATCAAACGTTGCCGGGATGTGGGTATATCTCCGTGGATTTCGGTCCGAATGAACGATATTCACAACGTCGACGACGAAAGCAGTTTCATCCACGGCGAATTCTGGCGCCAAAACCCTCAACTCCGAAGGGTGCCTTACCGCTTCTCTGAGTGGATCGACCGGGCTTTTGATTACGGACACCCGGAGGTTCGCGATTACCACTTCAAGCTGATCGAAGAGTTGACTGAGCGTTACGATTTCGACGGGCTGGAACTGGATTGGATGCGGTTTGGGTTCCACTTTCGTCCTGGAGCAGAGCAGCAGGGAGTTCAGATCCTGACGGATTTCACCGCAAGAGTACGCAAGCTCCTGACAAACTGGCAACGGAAAAGAGGTCATTCAATCTCTTTGGGCGCCCGGGTTCCGTCCCGTCCCCAGACTGCGTTGGGACTGGGATATGACCCCATCACCTGGGCCAGAAGGCAGCTGATCGACAGGTTGGTCATCACACCGTTTTTTCAGACCATCGAAACGGATATGCCCGTCGAGCTCTGGAGGAGTCTCTTGCACGGAACCCGCGTGACGCTTGCTGCCGGATTGGAATTGTTGGTTCGGCCTTATCCAGATTTTCGGCCTCTGCAGACGAACTCTTTGGAAACCGTACACGGAGCGGCCGCTTCACTGCTGGATCGGGGCGTTGATCGAATCTATCTCTTCAACTACATGGATTCCCAGACTGCCATCGACGATCTCGAAAACTATCCTCGATTGCTGCGCGAAGTGGGCAGCCTGTCGACGCTGGCCGGAAAAGTGCGGCGACATATCGTGACTTACGCGGACACCTGGGCGCCCGGGGAACCTCGTGCTTATGCACTCCCGGCCACGTGTCATGCGGGCAAATGGCACGCGGTTCGACTGGCGACAGGCCCCAAACCTGAGTCTGAACCGGTCCGCCTGCGGTTGGGTATTCGAAGAGAAGCCGGAGAAACACTTCGAGACGGGCAAGTTCGGGTCAACGGCCAGCCGTGTAGCTTCCAAGGAGAGGTCTCACCACCAAACCCGAAGCCTGCTCAGGCTCTGAGTGAGTTCAGCGTGCCCGGCACCGCGATGAATCGAGGCTACAACTTGGTCGAGCTCCGCCCTGATCGGGACGCTCGCTTAGATTGGGTCGAGATCGTTGTCGGGCCAAAAGCCTAGCCGAAGCTCGCGACGCAAAATCGTCGTGGTCCAGAATGCAGGCGAGGCCCCAGGAGCGCTTCAGGATCAAGCAAGACATCGCAGCTATGACCTCCACGTCACGTAAAGACTCATCGCCACGATTTGGAATCCCGGGCCGCTCGCGGAACCGAGGAGAATGCTCACCAGCGTGACCCCGATTACTGCCTCCAAATTTCCGCTTCATGACTGATACAGCCAGTCCACATCGAAGTAGGTGATCTGAGTTCGGTTCAAACGGCCGATACCTTTGGCACCGGCGCAGTGTCCCAGCAGCACCCGCCCGTTGACGAACTCGACCGCTGTGTAGCAATACCAGCCTTCTGGATCGTTTTCCAGAGTCTTCACCTTCACCCAGGTTTGCCCTTCGTCGTGCGAAATCGCCACATTAAATGGCGTGCGTCACTAGTGTCCAGCTGTTCGAGCCTACAGTGTCTGCAAGTTGTTCATGTCAGTTCAGTAACGGGAGTTTTTGGTAGTGACCGATTTCAATTTTCTTCACTCTTAGGAAGATCCACCCGGGAGTCAGTTTTGTCAC
>VFZK01000482.1 GCA_016871215.1 Acidimicrobiia bacterium
CGCCAACCACCCTTGGGCTCCCACCATCGCTTTTGCACCCTACCCCTCAGCGTGTCGGGCTTCTCACTCGCGTGAGTCCGGGCTTCGCCAGTCCCTAGCAGGCTCGCCGACACCGACAGCCCGAATCGCGTTCGTGTCCTACGGACTAATCGTTCCCCTCCTCCGGCTCCCCACCCCGCCTCACGGCGACGCAGTTGCAGTCGGTTACAGGCCGGAGAGGGCGTGCCTGAAGAGGACTTACACCTCTCTGACCAAATGCGCTTTCAGGCGCACTAGGGCGCGGTGTCCTCACCGCGCCGTTTTCCCAACCCATCCGCACTTCGCGGTGGGCTGAGGACAGCCCGCCCTACCTGCTGCCGTGTCGTCCGAAACGAGAACAAAATTCTCGTTTCATCGCGCATAACCGGCTAAGGATGGCGGGTCAGCCCTTCCACCTTCTTCTTCAAGCGCTCGTAGAGCTGCATGTCGTTTAGTGGATGAACTTCATATTCGCTGAGGATCAAGAGCAAGACGAGTTGCTGGATGTCTTTTCCCGCGCAGAATTCGATGATGCGGTCCTCGTTCCAGCGGGGCCTGCGACACTTCACGATCGAGTAAAACAAATCGAAGTCAGAAGCTTGTGGATTCTCTCTTCGGAGGTCGCGGTAGTCGTCGAAAAGAATTCGGGCCATCGCCGCGTACGAGTCGTGGCGCAGCAGCAGAAAACCCAGAGCCAGCGTGCCGGCCAATGCGATCGCTCCCCAGGCTGGGCTGCGGCCAAGAGCTGCTCCGAATCCCGAAAGAAACAGCAAGACGCCCAGCCCCAGGACACCCCATCGGAACCAGGGACCTCTTGAGAACTGGGGCCGTTGCGCCATCGAGAGTCGGCGAATACTCAGCGGCCAAGCGATGAGAAAACCGCCGAGCACACCGCAGAGAATCGCAAGCACGGTCATGAATGGAATGATTACTCAGGAGCAACTTCTTTGATCTTGCGGCCATTGTTGTTGAAGATCAGGAGCTTCAGAACTGGCTGGATCGGGCCGAGCCGCAGGACTCCCTGGTCAGTTCCGGTCAAGGTCGGAAACCGGTACGAGGGGATGACTGCTGACAGGTAGACGTACTCCTGGTCTCCGACGGCTTTGACCTTCAACGACTGCACGTGGCCTTCGAAATCGACCTGCACAATCGTGTTCAGGTTCTGGCTGCCCTCCGCGAGGGCGTCGCTTCCTGACTCCGGTACTGCGACGGACTCGAGTGTTGCACCCAGTATCCGTGGTGGGAATGGCGTCGGAATAATGTATAGACGCGACTGGGGCGCTGGCACAGGAACCAGGCTCGATGTGTCCTGCTGCGCAATCCGGATGGGGAGACTTACGTTGACGACCAGGTACAAGCGATTATCCTTTCCAATGCCAATCTGCGAAGCGATTCCGCGGAACGCGATGGAATCAAGGGGTTTCTTCGCGTTTGGATCCAGGTTGATCGCTTCCACGACGGACGATGGCGGAGGAGGAATCACAGCGACTCCGGCAGACAGCGAACGCTCGCCGAAGTCGTGTCGGACCCGGTAATAGATGCCATCGGACCCGACAGCGGATAGTTCTGCGCCGAACGGGAACCCACCCAGGAACATGCCCGGCAGAACACGACCGGCTGAAGCTGGAGGCGAATCCTGCGCGATTGCGATGGAGCCTAAGAGTGCTGCGAATGACACTCCAACAACGATAGCGAAGCGAAGATGACTCCTCATGATGACCTCCTTGAGCATTTGGGCGCCGGAACGGACGCTGCCACCACGATCCAGCAGATAAGGTAGCGCGCGAAAAGGGGATTTGCAAACAGGAAAACCCGGCGCTCGCAGCGTCCGCAGGACTGGATGTAAGGAGGTGAGTGCAGGTTGCTTCGAATACTTTAGGAGGATCGCCTAGAACAGATTCTTTCGGGAGAAAACCGGCAGCCTCGTCCGACCCGCAGGCGAGGAGACAGCAAAGCGAATCGCCAAAGATCTTTGGAGGAGATTGCGGAGGAAAAGGGACAGGTCAGGTCCGCGAGCGGGAACCGACACGGCGATTCCGCCCGTACTTTCGTACTGAAGTCGATCGGGACTTTTTGACGAAGGAACGGCGCTCCGGCGCTTGAGCCAGGCTGCCCCAGTATTCCGAGGGCATCCACGCTGAGGTCGCACTTTCGGTACCCTCGTGTGCGGGCAGATACTCGCCAAGACCGCCGTTTTCCTCGATGAGGTCTCTCAGGAAGTTGTCCTGCCACCGCCGATAAGTGTTAACGCTGCCACGCGAGTTCAGAATGGCATAGAGGGCTGGACCGTGATCTAAGGTATACGCTAGGCCAGCCAAAGTACTGACCCCACCGTCTTTCGACGGATTAGTGCCTGTCTTCCCCAAGACTCCACCGCGAACATCGGGGTGTCGAAATCTCCCGAAGAGCGTTCCCGCATCCAGGCCGGCGACAGGCATGATGTCGTGCAGCTTCATCTGTCGTTCGTCGAGCCAATAATAGAGTGATCTCATTATTTTTACGGCGGCTCGCGCGCTCATGCGGTTGTACTCCAGCCCTGAAGGACGGTCGACGTAGATCTCACTGAGATCCAGCCCGCAATTCTCGATTAGGAACTTCTGGACCTCTGCTGCCCCTCCCAGGAGGGTACCCAAACGATCCGCAATCTCGTTAACGCTATGGGCATTCTGCAGCCAAAGAATCTCGCGCAGCCTGTCTGAGATGTGCTTCAAATAGAGGACTTTCGAATTCGGGGTCACCGATGCGGCGTCCTGCAGGATCGTCTTGCCTTTGAAGGTGAGCCCGTTGCGTCCCAAAATACGGCGCAGCTGCTCGGCCGACTTCGACATACCATAGCGGTCGTCCAGGCTCAACGGGCCCGCGATGACCAAGTCGCCTTCAACTCGACGCAGTCCGCGTCGCACGAGGGATCGCGAGAGCCCAGCCGCTTCCTTCTTTCCGAAAACCGGATTGCCGTCGCTTAAGATATACAAGTTGCCAAGGAGCGTCCTCTTTTGTGTGTTCACCTCCGAATCTCCGTAGACTGAAGTCTGAAAGCGATGATCGGGACCAAAGTGAGCCAGGGCAGCAAACGAAGTTGCCAGCTTCATTACCGAAGCCGGATTAAACGTCACATCGGCATTGAACTCGGCCAATATCTTGCCCCCGTCGAGCGACTCGACCAAGATCCCTTGGTCGTCCCGGCTGTAGCGGCGGCCCCGCAGCTTGGCCAAAGAGCGCTCCAAAGCAGCGCTCGCGACACGCTCGGGAGCGCGCATCACCTCGGGGCTGTTAGCGTCATTGCCGCTTAACTGGTTGGCACGAATGGGCCAGAATGAAGAAATGAGAATTAAGAAGAAGAACTTCCACTTCATGCCACACTCCCGCTGCGAAACGATCTAGCGCTTGGTTTTGAAGGGCTTTCCAGAAACCAACTCACTGGAAGTTCCGTCATGCTACCGCTACCGGACAATAGAAGTAAAGCTGAATTCTCGTGAAAAATACTGATTCAGTGCTTCTTATACTAAGTTGCACTCAAAGAGATATTAACAACCCAGTCGAAGCCGGTAATCGAAGCGACGAGTTGGCGATGGTTTTCTAAGTAAAGAACCGCTTGAACCAGGCGGTCTTCGACGCCCTCCAAACTGTTG
>VFZK01000483.1 GCA_016871215.1 Acidimicrobiia bacterium
AAATCAATCTCCAGGGCCTGCTGTCCGATCTTGCGCTCCAGTTCAGCCACACGCCCTTCTTCCCACCGCCGCTGACCTGACCCTGAAAACGCGTTCCCCGGACCTTGCCGAAACTCCTGCCGCCAGCGATCCAGCATATTCGGATTTATCTCAAATGCCCGCGCCACCTCTCCAACCAACGATCCTCGCTCCAATCTCTGCAACGCCGCCAGCTTGAACTCTCTGCTAAACTGCCTCCGAGACAAACTCATGATGCATTCCTCCATTCGCTGAATTCTGCATCTTAACCGTTTGTCTCACTTTTGGGGGCAAGTCCAGACAATCTCTACCGAACGCGCTAGCGTTACTTGAGTCAAGGTCCTGGCGAATCGAAAACAAGGGAGGCGCTATGAGTCACGGTCGTTCGCGACGGCATTTTCTCGCGCTTGGCGCAGCTGGCACTGTCTGGAGGAGCTTTTTCCCAGCGCGCAGCTTCGGGTCCAGCAGCTCTGCCCTGAGTTTGCCAGCAACAACCGGGGTTGCGGGTCCCGTGAAGATCGATGCGAACGAAAACCCGTACGGTCCTTCAGAGAAAGCCGTTGAAGCGATTCAGAGGAGCTTCAGCCGGGCGGGGCGCTACGCCAGCAACACGCCCGAACTCCATCGCGCGCTATGCGATCACCACCAGGTGGATCCTGGCATGCTCGAGCTTGGCTATGGCTCCAGTGAGCTGTTGAAGATGGCGGCAGAGGCGTTCCTGGGGCCTGACAAGAACGTGGTCACGGCTCAGCCGACCTACGAAGCACCCTCTCGCTATGGGTCGGTCTACGGTGCAACCACAATTCGGGTCCCGCTCGATGCTGCGTACTGCTTCGACCTGAAGAAGATGCGGGCCGCGACAAACGACAAGACGGGAATGGTGTACATCTGCAATCCGAACAATCCCACGGCAACCGTGGTTTCGGCCGAAGCACTCCGGGCGTTTGTCGATTCGATGCCGCCCGAGGTCCCAATCGTCGTCGACGAAGCGTATCACCACTACGTCGATGACGCCGCCTACGCCTCGGCGATCTCTCTGGCCAAGCAGGGTAAGGCAGTCGTCGTGACTCGAACGTTTTCCAAGATCTACGGAATGGCTGGGCTGCGCCTAGGTTACGCGGTTGGCCGGGCCGACCTGATCGGTCGCATGACAACCTACAAAGTGTGGCTCAACACAAACACGCTCACGGTGGCGGCGGCCATAGCAAGCCTGGAGGACAAAGAATTTGTCGAGCGGAATCGCAAGTTGAACGCCAGCGCGCGGAAGCTGGTTGAGCAGCAGGTGACCCGGATGGGACTCGGCTACATACCTTCGCAGGCAAATTTCCTAATGATCGATTTGAAGCGTGACATGGGCCCTGTGGTTGGGGCTCTGAGAGCACGGAACGTTTTCGCCGGACGCCCGTTCCATCCTCTTCGCCACCACCTTCGGGTCACCGTGGGGACGATGGACGAAATGAAGCGTTTCGTAGAAGAACTACGGGCGGTAACGACGTAGGCTCCTTTGCACGGCTGCAGGCAACCCTGCACCCCAGCCGCGTTTCCGACATCTATCCTACCAGCGTATTCACCCACGACGGTCTTCGGTAGTCCTGGGTGAGTTCAGCCAGTCGCGCGGAAACTCACCCGTCGCCCCAAACTTGGCCTGTCGGAATCAGGACGCAGCGCATCTTGATGATCTCCAAACGCGACGCGGCGGCGGAACCAGCAAACAAGACCTTTCCTATTCGGCCCTCCAACGGTCCAGACTCAACTAGGTCTGGAAGTCCTGGCCGGCTCGGCAGAAACCACGCGAGGGAGATTGGTCGAGAAGGGCATTGGGTAGCCAGTTTCGAAAGTGTGGCCGAGTGGTGGAGGCGTGCTCTGAATGGCGGCGGGGTCGACGCGCAGCCGTCTCTGAAGGTCTTCGCCATTGACGGAAAAGAGCCCGTTCGGAGTGACCGGGTCTCGCGTTACACCCGAGCTGCGAGTCGTTGAAACGCTCGTGGTGCTTCCCGCAGGATCTTTTCTCGGTCGAGGGTGACCAACTCTTTGTCCCGCATCAGAACGCGCCCATCGACCACGGACGCTTCGACGTCGCTGCTGCGAGCGCAGTAGACCAAAGTCGAAATAGGATCCGAATGAGGCGTGCTGTGCAGGTTTCGAAGGTTCACCAGGATCACGTCCGCTCGTTTGCCAACCTCCAGGCTGCCAATCTCCTGTTCGAGGCCCAGGGCTTTGGCCTCGCCCAGTGTTGCCATCTCGAGCACGACCCGAGCGGGCATCGCTTCTGGGCCGCGCACGACCTTCTGCAGAAGCGCTGCCATCCTCATCTCCTGGAACATGTCCAGATTGTTGTTGCAAGCAGCGCCGTCGGCTCCAAGCGAGACTGGAATGCCTGCCTGATGCATTTTCCAGACCGGTGCAATACCCGATCCCAGCTTGAGATTCGAGCTCGGGCAATGCAAGACTTTCGCCTGGCGGTCGCGCAGAAGCCGCTGCTCGCGATCCGTCGCCCAAACGCAGTGCGCCAGGCAGGTCCGGCAGTGAAGCATGCCAAGTCGCTCGAAAGCCTCGATGTTGCCACAACCCAGGTGTTGGCGTACCCATCGTACCTCGTCCCGGTTCTCGGCTGCATGCGTGTGGACCAACACTCCCCATTCGCGTGCCAGTGCGTCCACATCGCGCAGCAGCCCTTCGGTGCAAGACAGCACGAAACGCGGCGCCAGCGCCAGGCGAATGCGGCCATCCGAAGTTCCGTGCCACTTCCGGTGCAAGGCCTCGCTTTCTTGAAGTGATTGCCGCGCTGGCTGCAGCAGACGCTTCGGCACGTCCCGTCCAGCATTCATGAAGCATTTGCCAACGATGGTCCGCAGCCCGCTGCGCCGCGCTTCCTCGAACGCAATCTCGGTGTGGTGTACCGTTTCCATCGTGAGCGCCGTGGTGGTTCCCCCACGAATCAACTCAGCCAGCCCGAGCTGCACAGATGCCTTGACCGATCGCTCGTCGTGCGCCGCCTCGAGCGGCCAGACTCGCCGCTTCAGCCAGTCGAGCAACGCCAGGTCGTCGGCTGCACCCCGCATGATTGTCTGGCAGAGGTGCACATGCGTCTGCACGAAACCTGGCAATACCATTCTTCCTGCCGCATCCAAAACCGACGCAGCTCGCCTCTCCAGGCGGCTCCCGATCGCCTGAATCCGGCCGTCTTCGATCCGCAAGTCACCCTGCTGTATCTCCAATCGTGGGCCCACGCCGACAAGGGTGCCATTTGCGATAAGGAGACCTAAATAAATAACCTGCACCACAAAAAAGTGCTGAACAAATGACCGTCGGTCGCGCGATAAATGCTGGGGAATTGTGGAGTAAAGGTAACCCAGCGTATGAAGGAAGCGATTTGGAAAGGCGGGAAAAAAGATCGAAGGTTGTATCAAAAAGTGCGAGCAGAAAGACAGCGGTTGATACGGGAAAAGTACGATCGGTTGGTGCCGTGCATGGACGAGCGTGGCCGAAGGTTATGGGCGGGTAGCGAAGCGATCGGGTTTGGCCGTGGTGGCATTAGAGCTGTGGCCGAGGCGCTGGGAATGAATAAGAGGACGGTGATGGAGGGACGGCG
>VFZK01000484.1 GCA_016871215.1 Acidimicrobiia bacterium
CAAATTCTGAGTCTGACTTTGTTCGAAAGAAGGCTGATTTTACAGGTACTTTCAGAGATTGAGCCCGCACCTGCTCAGCGGCCTATGAGCAAACAACTGAACCTATTCAACTTATAGTTGGACACTATTGAGCCGACAATAAGAAACCGCACCAGGAAACACAAGAACCTCACAGCGCAAGAACTGCCATCGGCGCAGACTTCCCTGCAGGCGGGCTGCACTCGAAAGAAGGCCACTGGCCCGAAGGGCAGTCAAACACCCCAAGCGCTTGCAGGTCACCGGGCGTCCCACATCGTTCGAAATCTTGCTTTGGGGTAATTGGGCTATCGGATACCGCCGAACTTCTGTTGCAGCAGCTTGATGCCTTCCTCAAGCGACAGGCCAGCGGCGGAAGGCGGCGCGGCCGATTTCGGCTCAACCTTCTTGAGCACGGCTGGCCGCGGCGGAGGCACCGCCGCAGGCTTCGATTCCGTTCGCCTCCCCGGCAGACGGCTTATCTCTCGGCCGCGCGCAGGGCGCTGCTGCCGTTCTGCTGGCTTGTCGTCCCGGCGTGTTGCCGGTTTGGCGGTTGGCTCGCTCGATTTTGAAGGGCTGGAGCCGCGTGCGACTTGGGTCGAAGCCGACCTGCCTGGGCTAGCGGGCCGCTCCCGTCGTTGTGAAGCGTTCTCTCGTTTGACCGGCTTCGGCTGCATGCTCTTTGGACGCGCCGGCAGGAGCGCTTTGATCGAAAGGGAAATCCGCTTCATCGGCACGTCGACGCCAATGACTTTGACTTTGACGATCTCACCCACGTGGACGGCTTCACGGGGATCTTGAATGAATCGATTGGAAAGTTCGGATACATGGACGAGCCCGTCCTGGTGGACACCGATATCAACGAACGCTCCGAAATTCGTTACGTTCGTCACAGATCCTTCCAGAACCATGTCGACTTTCAGGTCGGAGACCTCCTTGACGTCTTCGCGGAAGACCGGAACGACAAACTGGTCACGCGGGTCCCGGCCGGGCTTGAGCAGTTCCTGCTTGATGTCGTTCAGCGTAGGCAACCCCACCTTGTCGTCA
The DNA here is from genome assembly GCA_016871215.1 of Acidimicrobiia bacterium. GTDB lineage: Bacteria > Acidobacteriota > Terriglobia > Versatilivoradales > Versatilivoraceae > VFZK01. The sequence continues at coordinate 1,063 of VFZK01000484.1, forward strand.
ACGAATTTCGCCAGCTCAAGGGCTTCGATTCTTTGGCTGTTCTCGATCAACTCGGCGACGCTCACTCCCAGCGACTGCGCCATTCTCTCGACCAGAGGATACGATTCCGGATGCACCGCCGTGGCGTCCAGAGGGTTCTCGGCCCGTTTGATCCGCAAGAATCCCGCTGCCTGCTCGAACGTCTTTTCTCCGAAGCCTGGAACCTGCATCAGCTGTACGCGGTTCGAGAACTTTCCGTGCTGGTTTCGGTGCTCCACGATCGACTTGGCAAGCTTCTGGTTGACTCCCGAACAATAGCGCAACAGCTCGAACGATGCGGTGTTCAAGTCGATGCCAACACGGTTCACGCACGATTCGACCGTGGCCTCCAGCCCTCCCTTGAGCCGTTTCTGGTCCACGTCGTGTTGGTATTGACCGACCCCAATCGATTTTGGATGAATCTTCACAAGCTCGGCCAGAGGATCCTGCAGCCGCCGCGCGATGGAAATAGCGCCTCGAACCGTCAGGTCGAGCTTGGGGAACTCCTGGCCAGCCGACTCGGATGCGGAATAGACCGACGCTCCCGATTCGTTGACGATAACCGAGAAGAGCGCATGGCGAGGTTCTGCAGCGTGCTCAGCGCCCACTGGAGCTGCCAACGCCTGCGACTCGGCAACTGGCAACGTCACAGGCTCCGGTTCAACTGGCGGCGTGCAGGCCGGCGAAGTCGCTTCGGCCTCTGGCAAGCTCGGTGGCACAACCGCTGCCAGCATCTCTCGCGGTTCGGCGGCGGCTTGTGCCACCTCGCCATTGGGTTCGCTGGCATCGCTGGCCGCGATCTCGGGCGGCGCTGCGGCGGCGACTCGGTCCGGCAACGGAATCTCTTCCTTCGGAGCTTCTGCGGCGCCAACTTCTTCAGTTCTCGCTTCACTTGCCCCGATTGCTAGCTCAGGTGTGACACTGGCGGCGCTCTCCAGCTTCGGAGGCCGGACACCCAACGGTTCACCGCTATGGTACTTGCGCAGGAAGTCGCGAACAAAGCTGTCGGTTTCGCGAGACGCTGTGCCGTTGCCAATGGTGATCGCCCGCACATCATGTTTCTGCACCAGGCGGTGCAGCTTCCGCTCCGCTCCGGCAACGTCTTTGCGCGGTTCGGTCGGGAAAATGGTCGTCTGCTCGAGAAACTTGCCCGTTTCGTTGACGACGGCAACCTTGCAGCCCGTGCGAAAACCAGGATCGATCCCAATCACTCCGATAAGCCCTGCTGGGGGAGACAACAGAAGGTTGGTCAGGTTGGCGTCGAACACTTTGATGGCCTCGACATCCGACCGCTCTTTCAAGAGCGCGCGCACCTCCGACTGCAGGCTGGGATTCAGCAACCGCTCGTAGCTGTCCTTGATGGCTGCTTGGAGCGGAGCAGCAAAAACCGATTGTGCATCCTTGACGATCCGGCCTGAAATGAATCCATGCGCCTTCTCGCCATCGATCTCGATGTTAAAGGTAAGCACCTGTTCGCGCACGCCCCGTCGAATCGCCAGCATGCGGTGAGAAGGGATCTTCGCCACAGCCTCCTTGAAGTCGTAGTACATCTCGAACTTCGTCTTTTCGACTGCTTTCTCCTTGTTGACCTTGGCCACGACGACGCCTTCGTGAAGAAAGATCTCGCGAAGACCCTTCCGCACATCCAGGTCCTCTGAGATCCATTCAGCGATAATGTGTAAGGCTCCCTCCAGGGCCTCCTCTTTGTTGGCCACCTGTTTGTCGGCGTTCACCAGAGACTCAGCCAGCTCGTCGATGCTCCTGTCTCCAGCGATTTGGTCATAGATGAAGCGAGCCAGTGGCTCCAAACCCTTTTCGATCGCGGTGCTGGCCTTGGTCTTGCGCTTCGGCTTGTACGGAAGGTAGAGATCCTCCAACTCCGGCTTCTCGTAGCAGCTTTGAATTCGAGTCTTCAGCTCCTCCGTCAGTTTGCCTTGTTCCTCGATGGACTTGAGAATGGTCTCACGACGTGACAAGAGGTCTTTGTAATAGTCCAGCCGGTCTGCGATTGTCCGGATCTGCACTTCGTCGAGATTGCCCGTCGCTTCTTTTCGGTAGCGGGCGATGAAAGGCACTGTCGCTTGCTCTTCAAGCAGCCCGACGGTGGCGGTCGCCTGCCTGGCCGCCACTCCCGCGTCCCTGGAAATTCGTTCAAGCAGACTCCGATCAACTTCCATGAATGCAACCCCCTCAAAAAGCGTCGTATTATAACAGAGTCGCGCGACAAGTGAAGGCTGAGATTCCCGAAAACAGGGCCCCGTCAAAGTCTCGTAAGTCCTTGAGTCGAGGTCGAGCCCTTGCTAACGCGCGGGCTACTGATTTTGTCGATGCGGCTATTCAGTAAGCCCGACCGTCAGGGAAGGCTCACGACTTTGACGGGACCCTGTTCTTTGCGCTCACCGTTCTGGTAGCAGTCTCCGCTTCCAGAAACTGATTGTATTTCCGAAGCAGGTAGTCTTTGAAAAAGGCGAATCCCCCCAAGGCTCCGACCAGAATGATGCCGCCTGTCCAAG
>VFZK01000485.1 GCA_016871215.1 Acidimicrobiia bacterium
AAACACCAGCAGGCTGCCAAACAGCTTTGCGAACAATTCCATCGGTCGTCTCCTTTGATCCTGCCTCGATAACAAGATCATCGTACAGCCGACCGATGGAATCAAAATTTCAAATATGTTTGGCTAGCATTATCAAACTGAAGGAGGATTCTCTTTGAGATATCGATTCACCTGGCTCTCGCTCGCGGTAGTACTACTGGTCCTCGTGTCTAGAGGGATGAGGCCGACCGTGGTCGCCCAAACCAATCCCGCGATCAAGCCTGTAGACTTCAACCGCGACATTCGTCCCATTCTCTCGGACACCTGTTTCGCTTGCCACGGGCCCGACGAACAGAACCAACAAGCTGGCTTGCGACTCGACACCAACGAAGGAGCTTTTGCAGACCGCGGAGGCTATCAAGTCATCGTTCCGGGCAAAGCAGCCGAGAGCCGGTTGTTCCAGCGCGTCAGTGCAAAGGAAGAGAGCCAGCGCATGCCGCCACCCACGGCAGACCGCCAGCTGACTCAACATCAGATTGATCTATTGCGGAGGTGGATCGACGAAGGAGCACGCTGGGAGACGCACTGGGCGTATTCTCCCCCAAAGCGTCCTGCCGTGCCGTCGGTTAAGAATTCGGCCTGGGTTAAGAATGCCATCGACGCCTTTATCCTCTCGCGCTTGGAACGGGAAGGGTTGAAGCCATCGCCCGAAGCCGACCGGACAACCTTGTTGCGACGGTTGAGCTTTGATCTCACCGGCCTGCCTCCCAGAACCGCTGAGGTGGATGCTTTTCTTTCCGACACTTCACCCGATGCCTATGAGAAGCAGGTGGACCGATTGCTCCATTCTCCTCGATATGGCGAGCGGATGGCCATGCAATGGCTTGATTTGGCTCGTTATGCCGACACGCACGGCTATCACATCGACAGTCATCGCGACATGTGGCACTGGCGCGATTGGGTGATAGACGCATTCAACCGCAACCTTCCGTTCGATCAGTTCACCACCGAACAACTGGCCGGCGACCTGCTTCCCAACGCAACGCCGCAACAGAAGCTGGCCACGGGGTTCAGCCGCAACCACATGATCAATTTCGAAGGCGGCGCGATTCCAGAAGAGTATCAGACCGAGTATGTGGTCGATCGCGTGGAGACCACTTCAGCGGTATGGATGGCCATGACCATGGGCTGTGCCCGTTGCCATGACCACAAGTATGATCCGATCCGGCAAAAGGATTTCTATCGCTTCTTCGCCTTCTTTAACTCCATCCCCGAAAAGGGTCTCGACGGAACCATGGGAAACGCTCAACCCATGATTCAATTGCCTTCATCAGAGCAGGCGTTGGAGATGAAACGCCTGAAACAGGAGATCAAACTCCGCGAAGACGCGCTTCCCGAAGCCGATGTGAAACCGATGTTTGAAGAATGGCAGGCCAAGACCTGGCGCAAATCTCCGAAACTCTCGGCCTCGCCCCCCCGAGAAGGCTTGGTGGCGCACTATGAATTCGATGGGCACCTGTCCGATACATCCGGTCATTATCACCATGCCAGAGCCCTGCGTGGTGAAGTCACCTATGGCCAGAATGCGATTGGTCTGGGCGGTGAATTCAATGGGGAAACCCACCTGAGTTTTGGCGACGCCGGCGATTTTGAACGAACCCAGCCTTTTTCATTGGCGCTTTGGTTTAGCGCGGGAGGTAGCGGCTTCAGGATAGTAGGACAAGAGCCGGCATTGCTTCGAAAGCTTGCCCAGCTCCAGGGAGGATACGAACTCTGGTTCGATGGTTCGGTGCCGGTGGGCGATCTTAAACGTGGCTCTCATCTTCACGTTCGCCTCCTCACGCGCTTGCAGGACGACTCGCTCCAAGGCATTCATGTAAAGACCAAGACTCGCATTCGCATGGGAGTTCCCCAACACCTCGTCCTGAACTATGACGGGTCGGGAAAGGCCGCGGGGGTCCGTCTCTTTCTCGGCGGCAAGGTGCTTGAAGTCGAAGTGCTTCAGGATAGTTTGTCCGGATCTATTCGGAACTCTGGCGAGCTGGAAATTGGAAACAAAACATTCGGCAGTCCTTACCGAGGAAGCCTGGATGATTTGCGGTTCTATGAGCGCCAGTTAACCGAGGCAGACATCGAACAACTCTGGCTGCATCATCCGATTCGCTCGCTCTTGACGGCTGGTCCGCGCAAGCAGCAGACCGAGGAGCGGGAAAAAGTCCGTCGTGAGACGCTCAAGGATTACTTTCTTACCCATGAGGCTCCCGAGCCCTATCGTCGAAGCTACCTCGAGCTGACGGCGCTGAAGAAAGAAAAGGCCGCGCTCGACAAAGTGGTGCCCACCTCGATGGTGATGGAGGAAATGCCCAACGCACGCGAAACCCATGTCTTGGGAAGGGGCGACTATCGCAACAAAGGGGAGAAGGTCGAGCCGGGGGTTCCCTCCAGTCTTCCGCCATTGCCGGCAGGCGCCCCACAGAACCGGCTCGGTCTCGCCCGTTGGCTGTGCGATCCTTCGCATCCACTCACGGCACGCGTGGCGGTCAACCGCTATTGGCAAACGGTTTTCGGTCACGGCATTGTGAAAACAGCCGAGGACTTTGGCTCGCAAGGCGAGGCACCGGTCCACGCCGAACTGCTGGACTGGCTGGCCACGGAGTTCATCCAGACGGGCTGGGACATTAAGCGGATGCAGCGACTCATCGTCACCTCGGCGGCCTACCGGCAATCCTCCGGGGTAACACCCGAACTTGTCGAGAAGGATCCAGAGAATCGCCTCCTAGCTTGCGGCCCACGTTTCCGTTTGCCCGCCGAAATCGTTCGAGACAATGCGCTGGCAGCCAGCGGGCTGCTCAACGGCGAGATCGGTGGCCCGAGCGTATCCCCCTATCAACCCGAAGGTCTGTGGGAAGAAATGGGCCGGCCCGGGGACGTCTTCTCGGCCCAAACCTACGCGCAGAGTTCAGGCAAGGATCTCTACCGCCGCAGCATGTACACCTTCTGGAAACGCACGGTGCCGCCACCGTCGCTTGCGACCTTCGATGCTCCAGACCGTGAAAAGTGCACCGCACGCCGCGCCCTGACCAATACGCCTCTGCAAGCTCTGATCCTGATGAACGACCCAACCTATGTCGAAGCCGCCCGCGCCTTGGCCCAGCGTACTTTGCTGGAAGCAGGTGCCGACCCGGCAAAGCGCATCCAGTTCGCCTTCCGACAGGCCACGGGGCGAAAACCTTCCACGGAAGAAGTGCAATTGCTCAACTCGCTGGCCCAAAAGCAGGTGGCGCTCTACCGGCGTGACAAGAAATCCGCTTCGGAACTGGTTCGTGTCGGCGAGTCGCCTTCGAACCCAAAACTTAACCCAAGTGAGCTCGCTGCCTGGACCGTGGTCGCCAGCAGTATCTTGAATTTGGATGAGACGATCACCAAAGAATGACGAATGACTGAGCACGAATGAGAGAGAGTACCTCACTACTGTCCCAACGTTAGTTGAATAGATGCAACTGGTTACAGGAACTGCCTTTTTCTTGTTTGGGGTCGGTGGCTGAGAAAGCCCGTAGAATCGGGGTTTTCTCGAAAAGCGTGACGCTCAGGAC
>VFZK01000486.1 GCA_016871215.1 Acidimicrobiia bacterium
CCGGCACCAGCAAGTGGAACAAGATTGAACATCGCATGTCTTGTCACATCACAGCAAATTGGCGGGGTCGGCCGCTAAGCAGTCTGGCAGTGATCGTCAACCTGATCGCCTCGACCACCACCCGGACAGGATTGACCATCCAGGCCGACCTGGACCTGGGGACATATGAAAAAGGTATCCGGGTATCCAAAGATGAAATGGCAAGACTTCAATTGAAGCCAGCCGACTTTCACGGCGAGTGGAACTACACGATCACATCCAGAAATCCAGCGGTAACGTAACTCATCACGTCTCGTCATCAAACATAATTGGTGCAGTTTATTAATTTACGTCTCCTAAGAGAAACAGATCGTCTTCATTGAGATTTTGCGAGCCATTTCTTCGTGTCATCTTCTCTGTGGACAAGGGAGCCAGACACAACGACAATTCCAACCTCGGAAGCAAGAGTGGACATTGGCTGCACGCTTTGTTGTCGCTTCGGGCCTGTGGCCGGAAGTGTTGTCGAGTTTCGCAACTTGACGTTTGAAGCTCTTGGCACAGCCGCAATCGTAATCACGACTGCCTCTTGGAGAGAACCTCAATGGCTCGCTTCACCAAAGAACGTACGGAACTCGCCGCCACGCTGCGGTGGGCTGCCCGCCTCGGTTTGAATGAGGGAATCTGTAATCATTTCAGCGTGGCGGTAACTGCCGAGGGAAACCAGTTTCTCGTTAATCCGCTGGGTTACCACTGGAGTGAAATCACGGCCAGCGACCTCGTGCTAGCTGACAAAGATCGCAACGTTCTGGAAGGCGGCAAGCAGGTTGAGAACACGGCATTCTTCATTCACTCGCGGCTCCACCTCGCCAGCCCGAAGGCGCGATGCATCCTTCACACCCACATGCCCTTTGCCACGGCGCTCTGTCTGCTGGAAAACGGCCGGTTGGAGATGGCCTCCCAGAATGCGATTCGCTTTTATGAACGCATATCTTACGTTAACGAGTATCGAGGATTCGCTCTGGACAATACCGAGGGCGATCGATTGGCCGCGGGAATGGGGCACCACGATGTGGCTTTCCTAGGTGCGCATGGAGTGATTGTCACCGGGTCGACTCTGGCCGAGGCTTTCGATGATCTCTACTACTTGGAACGCGCCTGCCAGGTCCAAGTCATCGCCCTTTCGACCCGTGGCAAGCTGCGCCGTCTGCCACCCGAGATTGTCAGAAATGCGGCCCGCGGCATGCAGGAAGACAAGCGCGAAGGTGCGCGGCTGCACCTGGAAGCGATCCAGCGAATTCTGAACCGGGAAGAACCCGAGTACGCAAACTGAACCGTGCAGGCATGGGCAAGATGCCCAGTCCCTGGAGGTTCTAGGTTGTCGACCTAACAGCAGTACCCACCGTCCAAGAGGATGTTCTCCCCGGTGATGTACCGCGAGGCCTCGGAAGCCAGAAAAACAACAACCCCTTTGATATCGTCGTATTCCCCGAGCCGTCCGAGGAAGACACGACGACAATACTGGGAAGCGAAGGGTTCTTTCGCACCATCCGGAAGGTAGCCACCAGGCGATATCGCGTTGACCCGCACGTGGCGAGGCCCAGCCCAGGCGGCGAGATACTTTGTCAGTCCGATCATTCCGTGCTTGTGGAACTGATAGTCCGGAGGCGTTGTCATGCTGGTGCCTGCGTAGTTGGCAAAGTCAGGGGCGACGACGCCTTGGATGGAGCTGATGTTGACCATGCTGCCGGCGCCGCGTTCCATCATCGGGTCCAGGAAACCGCGGGCAATGGCAAACAGCCCGGTCGCGTTGACGTCCATCGATCGTTGCCAGGTTTCCACTGGGTCGCCGTAGGCGCGCATGAACCGGCCCACCGAATTGTTGACCAGCACGTCGACCGCGCCATGTTTCTCAATGACGCGGTTCCGAAAGGCCAAGATCGACTGCTCGTTGCCCTGATCGTAGCTCTCGGCGCTGGCTTTCAGTCCTTCTCGAGCCATTTGCTCCGCTCTTTCTTGACAGCGCTGCAAGTTCCGTGACGCGACGATGACGTGCGCGCCGGCCTCTGCCAGGGCTTCGGAGATCGGCGTTCCGTAGATCCCACTGCCGCCGGTGACGACGGCAACCTTTCCGCTCAGGTCGAACAGTTGTTTGATGTGCACAGGCTTGGTTTTCCTTTCGGATCTACCGTACCAGGGTCGTTGTGCAAAAGCGTGAATACAGGAGGCTTCCGAAACTCAGGATTCCGTCGCCTAAAGGACGAACAGGTGTCGTGGGAAGTCGGTCAACACCTCGCAGCCGGTTTCCGTGATCGCCACGGTTTCACTGATTCCCATTCCGAAGACCCCGCCCTTCCGAATGTTGTTCGTGCAATGAAACACCATGCCAGGCTGGAGGATTGTCAGATCCTCTTCCCGAATGTTCAGGTCAGCATCGCCCCAGTCGGGAGGGAAACCTAATCCAGTTGAGTATCCGTAAGCGCCGTTCCAGAACAGCTCCTGGTTCGTGTAAGTCCACTCCCAGGGCTTTCTGGCTTTCAGCGCGACTTCTCGCGCGGGAATGCCTGGTTTGAGATTGGCGATGACTGCGTTCAAACTGGCCTCGATCTCATCGCACACTCGTTGCTGGATGGGCCCGGGTTTGCCGATGCTGAACGTTCGGATCAAGGCTCCAGAATAGCGGCGAATACAAGCGCCAATCTCGATGAAGCAAAGGTCGCCTGGCTTGATCTTGTTGCGGCCGAACGTGCAGTGAGGCACACCGGACCGGCCTCCAAGGCTGACGATGGGTTCGAGACAGAAGAACTCGCCACCGTGCCGCACGCAATAATCCATCGCGGCAGCAGCAATGTCGTTATCCGTTTTGCCGATCTTGGCTTCCTCCAGCGCTTTGCCCATCGCGCCACTGGTGATGCGCGACGCCTGCCGGAGATAGTCGATCTCGGTCGAAGATTTCACGGCTCGCACGGAAGCCACCACGTTCGAGGCATCGAGGAAAGTGGCACGCGGCAGGGCTTGCTTCAGCCTCTCGCAAGATGCCGCGCTGAGGCACAGTGTGTTGATTTCGAGGCCGAGGCGCTTGTCGGCCAGCCCGCGTTCGACCAGCAGCTTTCGGCTGGCTTCGATCGGATCTATGAACAGCTCGTACCCAATCTTGTCTTCCAGCCAACAGTGAATCAGGGCGTTGGGCATTTCGAAGCTCTGGCCAAGCAACCAGGGATCGCCCTCTTTAGGAACGACGACCATGAAGTATTTTGCCGTGCCCATGATGGATTGAAATCCGGTCAGATAACAGATACTCGGGAAATTGTGGCTCAAGAGAGCGTCCATGCCCACCTTGGCCATTTCGCGCTGAACCTTCTTGACACGGCTTCGGTATTCCTCAACGGTAAACGACAGGTTCCTGAGTTCGCTCACAGTTCGGTTCTCCTTCCGTGATTGCTTCGTTCCTCTTTCAGCCGTGTTACGTCGGAATGGCGCTGGCCAAGCAGCTCCCGCCGCTGCTTGGAGGAACTCTCGCCGGCTGAAACCAAGTCCTATACATAGCGTCTTAATTAATGCTGCATAGTCGGAATAGTGTTTTGTTGTGTT
>VFZK01000487.1 GCA_016871215.1 Acidimicrobiia bacterium
CAACAGTTTGGAGGGCGTCGAAGACCGCCTGGTTCAAGCGGTTCTTTACTTAGAAAACCATCGCCAACTCGTCGCTTCGATTACCGGCTTCGACTGGGTTGTTAATATCTCTTTGAGTGCAACTTAGTATAATGCAAGTGAATGCGCGCATCCATGCCAGCCATTTCAATTTCGAGAAGCGCAATCTGCTGAACCCGGGAAAGAACATCGATGTCGGAACGACTATCTTGAAAACGATGGCCGACCGCCACGGAAACGAGAAAGTCATTCAAGCATACAACGGTCTGCTGCCAGAGAAACGCGAGTACAGCCTACGCGTTCAGGCGGTCCTGGCTCGAGCAGGCTTCTCTGCCCAGAACGGACCTCTCGCCCCGAGCTCCGGAGTTTTGGCTCAGATTTCCGACTGGATTGCAGCGGCAACGACCCCTAACGGGACCTGAACGAACCGACGCGCTTGGTCGCGCGCTAACCCGGCTTGCGGGGTGGGGTCTGCGTGATGACTCTGGGGTTTTGTGGTCGCCTTCGGTGAATCCTCAGGAGCTTTTCGAAGGGACTGGCGGCCTCGAATACCGTTTCGAAGCGCCCCTCGAGATCTTTCCTGTCGACCAGGAGCTCCCATACTCCGTCTCCCTCCTGCTCGACGATCCACTCGACAAACTGCGACGGATGCGCGAGCGTCTGGCCCCAGGCGGTGGCTTCGCTGACGAAATTCGCCAGGGGGATTCGAGCCTGTTGCGGAATAATTCCGTGCTGGCCGACGTGCATCAGGATTGGTTGTCCATCGTACTGTGCTCTCAAGAACGTGGCGGCTCGATATTCGGCCTGCCTTCTCTCGAATCCATTGACGTAGGCCTCCCGGACGCAGGCGACGCTCGTTATGCCGCGCCTCATCTGCAACGCCCCTGAAGCGGAGACGGCTGCCAGAAGCGCCCCAACGCCCCATTTGGCTCCGACCGCGCCAGAGAGCCACCTTAGTCCGCTAGCTTGTCGCGCCGCATGAACGACTGTCGTGACGATCCCGGGCAGAAAGAGGCAGAGGCCCGGAATGAAGAGCGCCGAATAGCGCACGTTGAGGATGCCGCGGGGAGGCAGGGCTGGCACGAAAATGATTCCGCTCCCGTGGACCATATTGGCGACATAGAAGGCAGGCGGAAGCAGAAAGCAGAGGCTTCCGGGCCAGAGCGCAGGATTCTTCCAGCTTCGAGCAGCAACGGCTGTGAAGAAACCCAGCCCGCCGGCAAATAACAGAAAATCACCGGCACCCATCCGCGCAGCCTCGATGTAGTAGGCCAAAGCAGTCAAAGTGTTCCCAATCGGGGGGTAGCTTTGCAGCCCAGATTCCTCGACAATACGTTCGATATTGCGTTCCGTCGCATGTTCACCTTTCACAAACGCCAGTGGATCGCCGAACGCCACCCGGTTGTACAGCAACCAGCCCGCAATGCCGGAAACAGCCACGAGCACGTAGGCCGTTAGCAGCAAGCTCAGCTGTCGGACATTCCTTCGGCTGACGAGAGCCGGCCCGAGAATCCCGGCAGCCCCAAGGGGCACGAGAAGCCAGCCGTCGTACCGTGTGAGCGACGCCAGCATCGTGAACCCGCCGCAAGCGACGGCCAGCGCCACTGTCGATTTCTCGGCAAGCTTGGCTTGCGCCAGCAGCGCAGCCAGAAACAACGCGGCATAGAGCATCTCGCCGAGAGGCGTCGACTGAAGATAGAGGATGTTTGGAGTGACCGCAAAGGCGCCAGCAGAAAGAACTCCCGCCCACTCGCTGCCGTGCGTCAGGCAGCTAAGCTCGAAGAGGCAGTAGCAAGCAGCCCAGAACGCCAGCCCAGAAACGATGCTGCCAGCCAGACCCGTACTCCACAGGAAATCGTTCTGCACCCAAGGTAGCAGCAGCAGCTGATGCAATGGCAACCAGACGGTGCCCAGGTGGCTATAGTGAGGCACGGGGTGATCCAGAACGCGCCGTGCGATATTGAGGCGAGCCACCCCGTCGTAGTGCAGGTTAAGGATGCCAGTGTCCCAGCTGTAATACACCGCCAGCAGACTGGCCAAAACGGAGAACAGGAGGAGGAATCTAAGGTGAGGGTTTCGCGAAGAGTTCAATCGCTTGGGCGGGGATTACGATCTGCCACGCAGGCGAGACTGGCTAAACTAGACTAGATAAACATCTCCTCGTCCTGGTGTACAGCGTCGACTTGGTTCTTCCGTCCGGAGAACAGGAACTGCAGACCGCCCGAGACGCCTCGAACCAGAGCCGAGACCTCCCGAATCGGAGCCAGAACGTTCTGTTGGACGACAGCCGAGGTCGCCTCCAACTTCTCGATGGCGTTGGTAACCACCTCGTCGGCCCGAGCGATCTGGTCGCGCGCTCGGTCGGTGGTGTCTTCGATGACTGCATTCACCCGTTCCACCTGGCTCCGAACTGTTTCCGAGATGCCCGCAAAGTTTCCCGCAGCCGTCTGAAGATTCCCCAAAATGGCCTTCGCATCCGCCAACACATCCCGCAGTTCGGTAAGTGCCGGATCGATCTTCTTCTCCATCTCGGCTCGTAGGCGTTCCACGCTGAAAGCCAGCTTCTTGACCGAGACGAGAATGCCGCCCAGCACACACACCTGCACCACGATCGCTACCGCGGTCAAGCCGATGAACGTGACAACCAGATTCTCCACCGCATTCTCCAATCGGTGCGCCAGGGATGCCGCCCAGCAGGCCAGAAAGGGGCTGCTTGCTTTTTCCGGAAAAGAAGCGGCGAAGAAAAACGCTCTCTACTCCGTGCTCAGCTGGCCTTTCGCCTTTTCGTCGCGGTATGCTTGTTTGCCTGCCTCGATTGCCGCTGAGATTTGCTCCTTTTGAGCGGGAACCACTTCCCTTCCTTTGTCGATGTAGGTCGTCACGCGGTCACCCACATTCCGGCTTGCCGAGAAAACCCGCTCCTTGCCTTCAGAAGCCCTCTGGGCAATGATCTCCCGAGTTTCGCGGCCCGAACGCGGAGCAAACAACAGGGCTATCACGGCGCCGATTCCCCCTCCCACGAGAAAGTAAGCCAGCTTCGAAAGCCGGTCACTTCCCTCGCTCATTCGCGTTACCTCCTTTTAGGAATAATTCAACTTCGACTGGATGGTAGCACAACGGGTTCACGCCTCAAATCAGTTTCAGACGTGAAAGAAGCCTCACGCAAGCGCTCGTTTGCAGTAGTCGAGCGATTCGCGCACACCTTCCACGGCGTCCTGGCCTTTGATTTGAGTGTGGATCTCATACTGGACATTAGCCTCACGACGCACGGACAGCCTTACGGAGCGGGCGAAGTGTCAACTCGATGGCGGGTCCCCAGCGGTCACTTAAGGCAAGGGCTCGCAGCTGCACAATGTGCTGTCCCGTTGCCTCCTTCCACCGTGCGCCGCAGCGCTTCATACGCACTTCGAACAGGCTCTTGCAGGTGGCCTTCGAGCGCCTGCTGCCACGAAGCCCTGCCGATTCCGACAGCCCGGGGCTAGCCTTGCGCTTTGCACGTTTCGAGTGCGCATCCCTGCGGTGCCGGGGCTGTGAAACTCTGGTAGCCAC
>VFZK01000488.1 GCA_016871215.1 Acidimicrobiia bacterium
GAGAGAAGCTGGGGACCTGGGGAAGCTGGAAGCAACTCCCGACGGAGAAGGGGCAAGCTGTCCATGAAAGATTCCTTGGCCAGCCGCCGAGGTTGAAGTTTGTTCTTGACATGCCCTTTCATAGAACAGGCGCTGTCGTCCGAAGCGACGTCGCCTCCTACGGATCCCGATCCAGAAGCGATCCCGAACTATATTCGAGACGTCTTGCAGCAAGACCTGGGACTTCAGGCGTTGTTCGATTCCACGACCGGCTACTCCCAGACGATTGTCTACCTCGCTGTCACCGACCCCCATCGTCGCGTGCTGGCACACTCCGACAGTTCTCAGTTGGGCCAAACGATGCCGCCGGCAGAAAACATCCTGTCTCTCAAGAATGCCGATGTTCTGACTCAGCTTCGGCACATTAACGGCCCCCCCCAAGAACTATGAGGTCACTACCGAAATGGTGTCCGGCGATCGGTCGTTGGGGACAGTCCGGGTCGCCATGAATACGGCCCTCATCAAGCAGCAGCTCAAGCAGTTTCTGGGCAAGAATCTCTATATCGCAGGAATTTCCCTGTTGCTGGCTACCACGCTTGCCGCCGTGTTTTCGCAGGTCTTGCTTAGCCCGCTCACCTTTATTTCCGCCGGCATCGAGCGCATGATTCAAGGCGAGTTCACAAAACCGATCCACTTGAAGCGACGCGACGAGTTTGGACTGGTCTCGTTGAAACTGAACGAAATCGGCCAGCGGCTGGAGGGTAGCCGTGAAGAGCTCGATGCGCTTAAAGGCAACTTTGGGCAGATCGTCAAAAGCCTCGAGGAGAAACTGATCTTCCTAAATCCCGACCGCCGCATCGTGTTGATGAGTCCCTCGGCGGCGCAGCTTCTGAAGACTTCTGTGGAGGTCTCTCTCGGTCGGTGCCTGAGTGACGTGTTGCCCGCAGACCATCCTTTGCTGGGTCTGGTAGAGACCGCGTTCGGGGTGAAACAAACCGTCAAAAAAGCCGATCTGCAGCTTCCCGAGCAGCCGGCCAAAGTCACGGCGCGCGTGCATTACCTCAAAGAAAATCATCAACCCATGGGCGGTCTCGTGATTTTCGAAGATCCTGAAACCGTGGCGAAGATCGAGGGCCAATTCGAATACGCCAAAAAGTTGGCGGCGCTCAGCAAGCTCACCTCAGGCGTCGCCCACGAAGTGAAGAATCCGCTGAACGCGATCGTGATCCACCTGGAGTTGCTCAAGTCGCAAGTGATCGCGCAGCAGGCCGGGGAAGCAGCCCGCAGTCTGGACGTCATCACCCAGGAAATCAAACGGCTCGACCGGGTGGTGAGGAATTTTCTGAACTTCAACCAGCCGGTGGACGTGAAGCTTCGAAGTGAAGATATTCGGCCTGTGTTACAGGAGGTAGTGACACTGGCAGAGAGCGAAGCAGAGCGGAACCAGGTGCGGATTTCAGTTCGTTCCGACGACGATTTGCCCCACATACGGCTGGATCCGGACTTGATGAAGCAGTGACTGCTCAACATCGTCCTGAACGGATGCCAGGCCATGCCTAACGGCGGCCTGCTGAAGATATCGACGTCGCTGCAAAACGGCTGTCTGAAACTGAGTGTGCAGGATGAAGGTGTGGGAATCCCGCCGGAGAACCGCGAAAGAGTGTTTAACCTGTACTATACTACTAAGGAAAATGGCAGCGGAATAGGACTAGCTACCGTGTTCAAAGTGGTTCAGCTTCACAATGGCGAAATCGAAGTCGATTCCGAGGTTGGCAAAGGAACCACCTTTACCCTGAAGTTTCCCGTGGTGTGAGCCGGTCCCAAGATTCGCACTGGTGTGGCACACCCTGCAGTCGTCTCCGAGTCTGAGTTTCTCCGATGGGTCTGAGAAAACCTCTCGCGTTTTTGATCCTTTTCAGCCTTCTGGCAGGCTGTGGCCGGCGGGGCCCGCTGGCGCGCGCTCCTGTGACGAGCTTGCCGGTTGCGGTTCAAGAAGGGCCGGCGCCAGAAGTCGACAACCAAGCGACCTCTGTGCCCATCATGCTCGAGACCCTGCCCGAGCCCACGGCGACCGCTGCGCAGGCCCGACCGAATCTGGCACCGCCTGCCCAGCGCCTGCCGCCTCCAAAGCCGGCCAAGACGGTCGTCGAGTCGAGACGCGAAAGCAGAATCAGCACGCCAGCTCCTGTCGAGACTCGGCCGGTGGTGGTGCAGGCGGCTCCCATTCAGCTGTTGCCGCAGTTCAGTGAGAGCGACAAACAGGCACTGAGCCGAAAGATCAACGAGCAACTAGACTCGGCGCAGGAGCTGGTCGACTCCCTCAACGAATCCAATCTAGCCGAAGAGCAGAAACCCAATTTCGCCGCGGTGCTCGATTTTATGAAGAAGTCGCGCGAGGCCGTGAAGCAGGGCGAATTCAACCAAGCGCTGGTCCTCGCGCAGAAGGCTCGTACGCTGGCCGCCAGCCTCGTCAAAACGCCGTGAGCGGCGTGCCCTCGTGCACGCAACGTCGCCGCGGCTCGTTTCCAATTGTGGCGCCCGCATGATCAAAAACATCGCACTCTTCTTCTCCCAGGCCAGGGAGAACTTCACCACCACGGGTGCCATCGCGCCGAGTTCTCCGTCGCTGGGAAGGGCAATTACATGGCCGCTTGGCCTGCGGTCCTCGAATCCCATTCGAGTCCTCGAAGTGGGGCCGGGGACCGGCGCATTCACGTCTCGCATCCTGGAACATCTGCGGCCTGGGGATCGCTTCGAGATCTACGAGCTCAACGCCCGCTTCTGCCGGTATCTGCGCCAGACCCTGCCGTTCGAACGACTCCTCTCGAAAGGCATCGAATGTCGGCTGTACAACGCCGATGTGCGGAGCATCTCCGCAGGCCTGCAATTCGATTACATCGTTTGTTCGCTGCCCTTCAACAACTTTGAGCCCGAGCTGGTCACCGAGATTCTGGCAGTGCTCATCGACCGCCTTGCCGCCCAAGGGGTGCTTTCCTACTTCGAGTACAACCTGTCGCACGAGTTCAAATCGAAGTTTCTCAAGCCGCAAGACAGGCAACGGATGATTGCCGTTGGAAGGGTCGTGCGCGCGTTCATCGATCGGCACCAGGTGGGGTACCGCCAAGTCTGGCTTAACCTTCCGCCAGCTCGTGCGCGATATTGCAGGAAAGACGTGACGGTCTGAGGCGCTGCCCAGATCGAACGTGCGAAAACCGATCGCTGGGTGCACTGCTCCGAGAGTCTATGTCCACCCAGTCTGATTGAGCAGCCAGCCGAGCACAGGTCGGTAGCACACCAGTGGATCGGTCCGCCAGGCGTCCTCGAGCTTGAATCCAAATCACGGCAGGCTTATCTGAATCACTGGGCGCGCTGAGGGCGGTGGATCTGCCACAGAGAGCCCTTCGCGAGGGTAGGTGCAAGGCAGCGATCCCTGCGCTGTTGAAAAGCTCCTGTTACTATCAGCATTGTCGTCCGTCGTTGCCCACGGCCGGGCCGATTCGATGACGACGACAGGGTATCGAAGGTCAACGGCGCCAACTGGTGGCCACTCAGTTCCCAAG
>VFZK01000489.1 GCA_016871215.1 Acidimicrobiia bacterium
CGTCGCGCTGTAGAGAGCGTCCGTGGCGCTGGCCAACCACCAGGAATGATAGCTGGTTGTGATTTGCGAGGCTGCGCCAAGCTTGAGCTCGAGGCCGCCGCGAACATGATGGATGTTGCGCCAGCCCACTTGATCCGCCAGTCCATACTTGTCGTGGGCCGTCGGATAGAGTTGATCGAACGTGCCTCGGATTCCGTCTCTCGGATCATCATCACCGGAGGCGTAGTTATATTCGATGACCAGTCTGGGCTTGACGGAGAGTGAAGAGACCGTGTACCCAAGCAACCAGTGGCCAGCCCAGGCGAGCACTCGATCGGAGCCCAACGCGCCTGCCTGGCGCGCGAGTTCCGTCCCATAATCGAGATTCCCAGGAAGCTTTCCCACCCAGCGAACTCCGATCGTTTTCGAGTTCAAATTGCCCGTGGCACCCGTCTCGGTGGTCATTCTAGGCGAGAGACGCCAAAAGGCGTAGGGCTCGATCGTTGCTTTGGGAATGAGACGCTCCAGCCCTCCATACAACCCGTGAAAATTGTTTCCGGCCAGGTGCTGATTGAATTGGCCGTCACGAATGTTGACGACCGAAGCGGCAAACGCCTCCAAACGAGCTCCTTTGTGACGCAGGTGGAACCGGGCTGCATCGAAGGTTCGAGCCGTATTCAACCAGCTCACATGCCCCACGAGCCGTTGTTCACCGAAGACCATCTCCTGTCGTCCCACCAGCAATGCCACTGGGCCTTTCTCTGAATCACCCAACTCCACGTATGCCATCCGCAGGTCCAGGGTGTCTTCGAATGGAGGGCCATCCGGGTTGGAATTTTTTCCGAATACTTGAGCATCTTGTCCCTGGATGGCGATCTTCATCCAGGAACTGGGCTTGACGGCGAGGTTAAGGCGCACGCGATTCAGAAAGTAAAGGTCATTGTTGCCCGGTGCGAAGCCGGCTCCAGAAATGCCCTCCATACGTGCCCGATACTCTCCGCTGAAACGCAGCCAGGCAGGTAGATGACGATTGACTTCGTCGGAAATCTGCAGCGCACTGGAATGGGAGGCTTGTTCAGCCGTGGCTCCGCATGAATACAGGGACAGGATGATCATCGATAATGCGACTGACCGCTTGTTCAAGAAACCTCCCGTGGGAACACTCGCACGGCGACCTCTTCCTGAGGCTTGAAATGGGCACTCATGGAGGTGCCGTCTCTGGCGGCCAATTCGGCCAAGCCATCTTCAACACTCGAAAAGAGGTTCGCCTGGCGCCCGAGAGCGAGGGCAAACCGTAGCGATGCGGCTATTTCTTGGCAGGCGGTTTCGCAAAGACGCAAGATCATCGCTATAACTGGGCCGTTGATGGCCTCCGGGAAATACTTGGCGCCTTTCACGCCTGTGTCCATCAAGGCGACACGAGATTGCTGTGTCGAATCGCGTCGGGCGACGGTGGTGTGTGAACAGGACCGCCGCTGGCAACGACAAAACATAACGAGACAAAAGTCTAAGCGGATAGCCGGAAGGACCATCTCGGACCCTTCATCAACGAGTGGGGCAAGGGAGATCCGCCGGAGCAACCAGGCCTGCCGTTTGCAAGTCCCAAGAAGCAGAACTTAGGCCAACAAGCCGGCCAATGTCTTCTGCAGCCGCCGATACTCATTCCTCATATCCTCTTGTCCGTAGCCGCTCTTGAGGTACCCGCGCAAGGAGATCCAGTATCTGCCGAAGACGCTTTGCCGCGCCAATGCCCGCCAGCGGAGCTCGGGATCGGCTTTGACGTCTCCCTCTTCAGTCCATTTGACTGCCGGTTTCTTGAGCTCTCCGCGCTGCACGGCCAGGCGGAACCATTTCCAGGCTTCAGCGTCCCTCCCGTCACGAAAACACAAGTAGCCCAACAAGAACGGTGCAGCCATGCTCATGGCATTGTCGGCGTTGGCGCCCTCCAGATACTTCCAGGCCTGCAACCACTGGCCTTCCAGGACCGCTACCTCGCCCAGACAGAGCAGAGCCCCGCTGTCGGGATCGACTTGGAGCGACTGTTCAAAGTAGCGCCGTGCTTCTGCCAAGTTTCGCGGTGCCTCTGGCTCGAGTCCTGCATGGATGAGCCCGAGTTGCATATAGCCTCGTGAGGACCCCTGGGGATTGACGGCGATCAACCGCCGGTAGGCGACGGACGCTTCGGCATACTCGCCGCGTTCAAAATGGCAGTTGCCAAGATAGTAGAGGCTGTCTTCATGATTCGGACGGAGGACGAGGGCCTTCTGATAGAACTCAATAGCTGCCGGCAGATCGCCGCTCGAGCGTCGTTGGCCGGCTTTTTTGTATGCGCTCCAAAACGCTCGGCTGGCTTCCGGCTGGTTTGTGGAAGGGGTTTCCACCTGTTCCACAGGCCGAGAACGCAGCAGTCGGAAGGCCGTCACGCCGAGAAAGGCGAGCATCACGACACTCAGGATGGCTCGAGTCGCAAACACGAAGGTAGTCTCCCGACGGTGTCCAGGTCTACGGTTCCTCAACGGTGAGTGTCTGGTTCGCTCTCACGTTTTCCATGCGTACTTCCCCACCCCCTGGGAACCTCACCAGGACTTCGTCTGCCAGAGGCGACGCCCCCAGGCCAAAATGGGCGGTCGGGCTGTTTTGGGAGAGGTAAGACGGTTGTGACCCGATTTGCTGCATTTGGACCGACTCGCCGGTCCGGACCCTGACGACAGCTCCAAGTCCGAAACGGTTCTTCCGGGCTCTCGCTTGGACCTTGAGCCAGGCTCGCCGGTTCCCACCGTCATTGCGGAGCAACCAGACTGAGCCGCCATGATTCACGATGCAGACATCCACGTCGCCATCGTTGTCATAGTCGGCGAAAGCTGCGCCGCGCCCCACCGTAGGTTGCTGGAAAACCCGGCCACTTACGGCGCTGGTTTCGTAAAAGCCATGCGATCCTCCCTTGTTCCAGAACAAGAGATGGCGCATTGGGATCAGGCGTCGTTTGTCCGTTTCGTCCTGGAACGTACTCCCGTTCGCCACGAGCAGATCGGGCTTGCCATCGTTGTCATAATCGAAGAAGGAAGTACCCCATTTCACGTAGTCGAGAGAGATTTGTCCCAGACCTTCCTCGTCGGCCACATCCATGAAGACCATCTTCCCCGGCGCTGCCCCTCGATCCCCGATGCGCATGTTCCTGAAGAGAGCGTTTTCCTCGGCAATCCAGTGAGTCACAAAGATGTCGAAGTCACCATCAAGATCCCAGTCGGTAATGGCCAGTCCCATAGCACCGCGGTGGTCTGCAACCCAGGCGGAGTGCGACACATCCTCGAACCTGCCGTTGCCCAGACTTCGAAACATGGCGTTGTCAGAAACGTCGTTCGCTACGTAGAGGTCCAACCAGCCGTCGCCATCGAAGTCGCACCAGGCAGCGGAAAGACTGCGACCGCCGGGATTGTCTACGCCTGCACTGCGAGCCACCTCCACGAAACGCTTGCCGTTGTTGCGCAAAAGCAAGTTTCGTTCTGGCGGGAAGGATGATGGATTCAACGAGTACGGAACCTCCGCCTCAAACTGCAA
>VFZK01000490.1 GCA_016871215.1 Acidimicrobiia bacterium
AAAACTCTCGCGGTGTCGTCAGACTCTTGAGCAAATTCAGCCCGGTTGTACTCAACCCAGAACCAGAAAACGTCAAAACCAACTGTCCATCTAATTCTTGGACACTACACTAGCTGGTCGAAGCCCTGCCAGGTGATCTTTGCAGCGAGCGCTTCAACTTTGGGCCAGGCGGATTGGTGTTCCTTCGACTGGGCCCAAGTAGCTCTCTGTTTCTCCGATTTGAACGAGATATCGATCTCGTATTTGCTTGTGGAATCGTACTGACGCAAGAGTCTGCTTGACAGGAACCCATCTTGCACCTTAATGGCCGGAACGTACGCACTGTGGTAAATCTTTTCCAGTTCCCGTCCCTTCCCAGGCTTCGCCTCGATGTAAATGTGCAATTGAATCGACTTCACGGAAGCCGCCTCAGCCTGGAGATTCGAGATGAGTTTCGTTTCAAGAAAGGCTGCGGCGGTTCCAAGACCAATAAACTTCAGACACCGACGCCGGACTGCGAGAGTGTTGACAGGAACCAGATTGCGCTTGGGCATCGACTTCCTCCTTAGAGTCTCGAACTTACGGTGGCGAGAGTATAGCCTATTACCCAAAATAAGAAAGCCCTTCAGAGAAGACTGAAGGGCTTTTTGGGCAGAGTCCATCAGGCAAGGCGGATGACCATCCGCCGCGCCTCAAGCAGCCAGTGGAGTGCTGAACTCAGCAGTCAATTTAGGGAAGCGTTGAAGAATTTTCTCTCTTAAGGCCTTCGGAAGGTGTTGCGATTCGTTTTCCATGAACCTGTCGCCTTTCTTCACGAACAGTTTCAAATTGTCTTTGTCGCCATCCCGTTGCTTGACCACGACCCATTGGGTGTTCACTCCAGGCTCGATTTCATAAACATCCACGCGGGTTTGCGCGATCGGTAGGGGAATGCTTGTGCGATATAGCGCTCGGCACGGGTCATCGGAATACACTGCAAAATTCATGTCCTGTCCGCCGTAGTAAAACTTGCAGTCTTTCAGCTCCATGGCGCCTCCTTTTTAACTGCTCGGTCTTGGCAGGGTTGGTTTCTGGGTCCAGTCCCCTTTTCGGAACTCCTCTTCCCTGTTCCGATGCAAGTTCAGGGCAAAAGGCTTCAAACACTATTACGAATTCCGAGAGGTTTTGGTTTTATTCCCACCAAAATCTTCTCACGTTTCTGCCTGGCTGCTCATTCGTGACTGGCTGAATATCCTATCGAGGCATACGAACGGTTCCGTTAGACCTTTGAGTGCCTGCGGAAGTGGACTCTTGGGGGGTCACGAAGCGCCCAGGATGATGTAGGTAACCAATTGGATTTAGAAGGCTGGGAAGTGGGCAGAGCGGATTCGAGAAAGAATCCTAACCCATCAGAGTATCAGTTGCCACTTGAAGGCCGAGGAGCTGAGGGCTATGGATAGGAATCGGACCGGCGCGGCACGACAAGTTGCACTATGCACGAAACCTTGAAGCGTCGTAACGTGCATTCCGCCAGTAAGGGGGCGCCCCCTACCAAAATCCGAGCGCTTTCCACCAGCTGAATCCGACTACCACCCAGATCGGGATGTTCACCAATGATGTCAGCAGGCCGAGCCGCCACCACGTCTGCTGCTTCACGTAACCCGCACCGAAATAGATCGGTGCTGGTGTGGTGCCGTAATGAGTCAGCGATGCGTTGAGGTTCGAGAAAACCGCCAAGGAAAACAAAGCGAGATAAGGGGGCGCCCCAGCAGCCAGAATGACAACCAGGAACGGGGTATACATTGCAGAAACGTGTGCCGTAATGCTAGCGAAGCCGTAGTGCGAGTAGAAATAGACTAGCAGCAGGACCGCCATTGCAGGCGCCCAGCTCCATCCGGCGGTGAAAGAAGCGGCAGCCTCCGCAAACTGCCGTGTGATGCCGGCTTCGCCAAGGCCTTCTGCCATCCGCACCAAGCCGCCATACCAGACAAAAACATCCCAGGCGCCCTTCTCGGCCAACAATTCGTCCCACTTCAGCACACCGCTTAGGAGAAGCACACCGATGCCGGCCAGCGCAACCACGGCGTAGTGTATGCCGTGGAGCGACGAAGTCATCCACAGCGAAGCCACCAGCACAAATGTCAACAGCATCAATTTTTCGCCGCCCGACATGCCTCCCATACGCAGCAGCTCTCCACTCGCGAGGTCTGCCGCGGCAGGTGTTCGCTTGATTTCTGGCGGAAATACCCGGTAGATGAGTGGCGGTACGACCAGGAGCGCTGCCAGCCCTGGCACGATGGCAGCCAAGGCCCATTGGCTGTAGGTAAGGGTCTGGCCTGTGACTTGCTGAGCGAACTTGGCGATGAGCACATTAGAAGCTTGGCCTGTAAGAAACATCGCACAAATGACCACTTCACACTGGTAGACCAAACAGATCAGAAACGCGCCCAGCCGGCCAGCAGTCGGTCCGGGCTTGGAATCGTAGGCCTCGGCCAGGCTCTGGGTGATCGGAAAAAGAATCCCTCCGGCCCTGGCGCCATTTGAAGGAATGACTGTTGCCAACAGCGCATCGGTGCAGACCAAGGCGTAACCGAGCCCAAGCGACCTGCTTCCCAGCCTGCGGATGAAGTGCAAGGCAACACGGCGGCCGAGCCCTGTCTTAACCATCCCGCGGGAAAGAAAAAACGCTGCCAAAACCATCCAGACGATCGGATCGCCGTAACCCTTTAGCGCTTCGCCAACGGGGAGAGCTCCCGTCAGGGCGGCAGCCGAAACACCGAGCAGGACAACTGCAGCGCCTGGAACTGGCTGAAAAATGGAGCCCACGATCGTGGCGGCGAAAATGGCCAGCAGTTGCCAACCCTGAGCTGCGATTCCGGCCGGCCGCGGAATTGCCAGAACCGCCAGAGCAGCAACGACCACCGGGAGCCATCTCAAGAGCACACGTTTTCGATGTTCTTTCTCGCCGTTCAGCCTCGCATCAGTTTCCTTCAACGGAGGTGCTAGTACGTTCATCGGATCGCTGGCGGGGTCGCTTCAAGGCAACCCACCTTAACATAAGTCGGCCCTCGAATCGCCGAAAGGGCGGCAAGGCTTTCACCCAGCCGGCGATGGTCTGAAGCCGCAGGCTATTTCATTTATACTGTAGATCGATTTTTGAGCCCCTTTCGTCTAAATTCCCTCTCTTGACTTCATGCCCGACGCTGGGGATGGCCTTACACACCGCATTTCTGGCTGTCCTTGAGCCACCACCCATTAGCCGCTTATGCGCGATGAAACGAGAATTTTGCTCTCGTTTCGGCACGACACGGGCAGCAGCAGGGTAGGGCGGGCTGTCCTCAGCCCGCCGCGAAGTGCCAATGCGTTGGGAAAACGGCGCGGTGAGGACGCCGCACCCTACCAACCAGGATATCAAGGGCGAAGCCGTTGACTAGCTAGTTTCTGTCGCGAAACTCGGAAGCCCTTGCTGGGACGGGTTCTTAGAGTTTTCTTGGCCTCTGAAATCAACGCCTTCTAACCGCGCTTTGCGAGGCGTTGGCCGCGGGGCGGTTTCCGGAAAACC
>VFZK01000491.1 GCA_016871215.1 Acidimicrobiia bacterium
TTAGAATGGAGGGTCAGGAGGAATCCAAATGACGCCCACCGAAAATAACCGTTGTCGAATCTGGTTGCTCGCCGGGTTGGTTGCAATTCTGCTTTTGCCATGGTTCTCCAACTTCAGTCAGGGTCAGCACACTCCGGAGCATGTCAAATCCCAGAAGGTGCCTCACCTGGACTTGCCGGAGTTTGGGGCGATTCCGGGAAGTAACTCGGGCCGGTACACCGGGTACAATTCTCTAAATCTCCAGGAGATCTATGTCGTGGAGAAGAGAGCTGCGGTCCGATCGCAAATCGCGCGCGGGTGGGGCAAGCCGATCATCGTCCGGTTGCGCAACGGCGATTTACTCGCCTCGGCCTTCAAAAGTATCCCAGCGGGCAGTAATCCCCAACACCCCAGTGCCGTCTATGAGGCGGCGCTCTGCAGATCGAAGGACCAGGGGTTCTCGTGGTCGGCACCCAGATTACTGGGCATTCCAGCGCGGGTTGTCCAGTTCTCAGCCCTTCGCACCGGCACCTTGATCATGGCTACTGGATACGGTGAGTACACCGCCCTTTACCGATCCCAGGATGAGGGGGAAACATGGAAGCGCTGTGTCGTCGTTTGGAAGGGCGTTCCCGACAAGCCAGGCCACAGCAGTCTTCTTTTCGAAGAGACGAGCGGAGTTCTGGAGCTGCGGGACGGCACGTTGATCTGCAACGGTGCAGTGGTGGAAGGTCGCGGTGGGACGTCTTACCTCTTGCGCTCGCGGGATGACGGCAGGACCTGGGAAGATGCCTCCGTGGTCCCAACGGGAACACCCGCGGTGGAAATATCCTACGTCGAGCTTCCGGATGGAAAATTATTGGGGTTCGCCCGCGTTCAGACGGATGGGCTGGGTGAGGGAGGCGCCGCTCTGAAGATTATTGAATCCACGGACGGAGGCCGCCGCTGGACACCGCCCAGGTCCTTCGGCTTGGGCAAAGCACAGATTCCCGGGTTCCCGTTATACCTGAAAGATGGGCGCTTGGTTCTGGTCTATGGCCACCGTCAGTTCCCTTTCGGGGTACAGGCGATCGCGAGCCGGGACGGGGGAAAGAGCTGGGACACGGACCATTCCCTCATTCTGTCCTGGTTCAGCTGGGACGCCTCCTGCGGTATTCCCCGAAGCTTGGTGATGCCCGACGGCAGCATCATGACGGGTTACTACACCCGTGTTTTCAACGCAGGCAGTTCCGAAGACGTTGTCTCTCATGCTCTGTCCTGGCGAGTTCCTGACCACTGGCCGCCTGAGCGCAAGTAGGGGGATTGAAAGACTCGCCTCGATCATGATCGGTCGCTTTTATTCAGCAACGCGTCCGGGCATTCAAGTTTGCCGAGGTTGGGTTGCCCGCACACAATATCCCCTTATCAGAAGCTCCGGGCGCCTGCGCGGGCTGCATGCGATTCAAAACCGCGCTTGTGGCAGCCATCTCGGGTAATCGGCTCCCCGATCGTTGAGGCCTTTGGTCAGCGGTCTCGGATTGCTGCCGTCGGCGGCCATTACCCAGATCGTTGGCACATCGCCGGTGGCGGCCCGGCAAAAGACAATATGTCGGCCATCCGGCGATTCGGCGGCCCGAAAATCCCAGACCGGTGGGTCCGAGTGCGTCAACCGGGTGACCGTGCCGCTGCGGGGATCGAGGCGGCAGATCTCGGTGCCGCCCCGGGAAAGGCCGGGCTTATATTCCCGGTTGAAATGGTCCGTGTCCGGTCGATCCGCCTGAAATTCCCAAGCCGTTTTCGATCCGGGCAGGCGGCGGGGAAAGAGCAGCTTGCCATCGCGCGTCCAGGCCACTGTGTTGGAACCGCCGCCCCGGGTACCCGGATTGCCGTAGCTGGCTGCAAACCACATAACTTGGCCGCGCGTCAGCACGCGCGGTTCCTTGCCGTCGGGCCGGCTGATGCACACATCGGACCAGTCATGCCCGGGATCCTGCCGCGCATGACAATCTTGATATGCCAACCATCGGCCGTCGGGTGACCAGGCCGGTCCGAAATAGAGATGACCGGGCTTAGCCGCCACCTGAACGCGATCGCCTCCCTCCGTGTCGCAAGTCCAGATTTGGTAACCCGCTTTCGACGCGATGTGATAGGCGACCCGCTTCCCGTCGGGACTGAGGCTCAACCCGTAGGGGAAGCCGTCCCCGGAGCGCGTGAATTCGCGCGCGTCCGAGCCGTCGATGTTCATGCTGTAGATCTGGCCGGATTTGCCCCGGCAAACCTGCATGAGGACACGGTTATCGTTCAGCAGCAACTGCGGTGTATAGAACACGGCCATGCGGTTGCGGACGGCAACTTCCTGCAGAGAGCCGGTATCGAGGTTGTGAATCCAGATGTGGGTCGGCGTTTGGGTGTAGTACTCGTCGAAAGGACGACCTGGTCCGTCGCGTCGTGGCTCCATGCTGAGGAAAAGAACCCGCTTCCCGTCTGAGAAAAATCCGCCTGGCTGCCAGGTCGCCTGGGAGGGTACGTCGAATTCCAGATAGCGCAACCCGCTGCCGTCTAGGTTGATAAGTGCCGTTTTGCCTTGTGAGATAAAGAAGAACCGGGCTGGCTGGGTGGCCCCATCGCTTTTCGTCTGCGCCCAGTGCAAAACACTCTGTACCGCGGGCATCGCGGCCGCTGCCAGAAACCATCGGCGAGGGAGTTTCATGTTCATATCATGTGCTCAAATGGGAATGCCGCTTCCTGAAGAGAAAGTCTACGCCCGAGCTGCAGGGTGCGAACCGGCAACGATTCGGGCGGGAATTCCTCCGCCGTTCTTCCTTGCGCATCCAGGTAGATGGCTGCCTGGAAGGAGACCGCATCCCGGCGCCGGATCGCCACAGTGTCCTTCCATTGACAAAAATCTGTAATCACTTCAAACTCGGCGGTCAAGACATTTTAGCAGGAGGATATCGGACTGATGAAAACGAGGCAGAAGCGTTCGGCTGTGGCGTATGGGGAGATTTCCGTTTGGAAGAAATACGGTGTCCCAGTGATGCTTCTCATGGTTACGTTCGGGCTGCTTCCTTCGGTCCGGCCAGTGACAGTCGAGGCGAGCAAAGCAAAGGACGCGGCCCGGGATTGCCGGCTGATGTTCAGTTGGGACCAGATGGAAATGTGGCGCCTTCAACTGGCGTACGCTCACCGCGGCAAGACTCCCGAACCGGGGGCGGTCAAGACGATGCTGGAGCAGATCGTGGACGAGCACGCCAAGGCGCGGGTCGACCGAATCGTGCACTGCTTCTTTGCGCTGCCCAGGGGGACAGTACCACCCGGACTCCGGAGTTTTTACCGCGATCCAATAGCGTTCTCTCCGTACCAGGAAACCGATAGCGGTGCACGGCAGCTGGAGAACGCAGGTTACGACTTCGCACAGATTCTGCTCGACCGGTCCCGTCAAAAGGGGATGGAATTCCTGGGCGGGTTGCGGATGAACGACCGGCACGGGGACGCGGGGAAAACCGAGTTTGGAAAGGCACACCCGGAGTGGGTGCTGACGG
>VFZK01000492.1 GCA_016871215.1 Acidimicrobiia bacterium
AATGCACCCGTAGAGAGGGGCTCTTCTCAAAGAGCCGTCTGTAGCCAGCGGGGTCTTGTTCTGGCCTCGACCCTGCTCTGAAGCGTGCGGCGCAACCTGGTGTCGGACCTTTCAACCTTGACAGGTTCGAAAGGGAATTCCGATAATGATTCTTGTTCAAAGTGCTATCCGGACACTGAACTAGGTTCATCGAGGCGGATCTCGTGACCCGTTCTTCTGGCGAAAGCGCTTTTCATGGCAGGAGTTTCCAGGGAGTGACCAAGCAACGCGATCTGGTGCGGTGCGCGTTTTCAGCTGCGGAAGTGGAGCCCGTGCAACTCAGCTGGCTTTGATTCGATCGATTCACGATAGCTCTCTAGCCTTGAGAAGAGCGGAGCCGTATTTTTCGTGCCCGAGCCTCAAGCAGGGTCTTCAGCCTAAGCAGCGCCGGAATTCGTTCAGATCAGAGCACTGAAAGCAAACTCTCGAACCTTTTCACTCACTCTCGCCAAAGGAATCGACGATGATACGATCGCAGCTCCGGCTCTTCGAGGTTGCCATACTCCTCTTTCTGCTTTCCTCTTCTTTCCAAACGCCTGGCCAGGCGGCGGACTGCGATGAGAAGGTAACTGCCGCGGTCCGGTTCCCGTCTCACCACCCTTGGAGGCCTCCCTTTGGCCTGGAGCGAATCGGTCAGCCTCTGAAAGTGGTTGTGGAGTTCAAGCCAGCAGAGCGGCCTTATCGCGAGTACTCGCTTGCCAGTTATGTGGGTGGAAAGGAGAACGCCCGGCAGATGTTGGCGCTGAGCCGGCGTCCCGACAGCGGCCCCACGCCGCCTTTCATTGGCCAAGCCAGCTTCGAGATCCGTCCAGAAGAACTGGTGGTGTTCGGCAAGTGCCGGTTTCAAGGCGAGTCCGTCGAGATCGCGCGCGTTCGCCTGGACCCAGCGGGGCTTGAGGCGGACGCCATCGCCAGGCCTGAGCAGGTTGTGAATCCGGTCGACCTTGGCACCATCCTGGTTCCGCACGACTGGCTGCTGTTAGGGCCAGGGCAGAAGACGTTGGTCGACGTGGCAGCAATCGATCGCTCTCGTGACGTGGCTCGAGCACAGATGACAGCCTGGTTTGAGTCCTCACCCCAAGGAAAAGTGTCGGCACAGATCGAGATGCCCAAGGGGAAGCGGGTCGTCTCGCAGTTGACACTACCGTCTGCCGGCGCGGCCGCCGAGCGAGACACGCTCCGCCTGGCGCTGCTCGACGCAGGCGGGAAAGAGCTTTGGCAGAAAAAAATCCCCACCATGCGCGTTACGCAGGCGCCAAAGTGGCCTGTATTCGGCGCGGTGGAAGCCAGGCTGCGCTACGACGCTCCCGTTTCGGTGCGCGACCCCAAGACGGGCTCGCTGTCCACGATCGACTATGCCACGGCGTGGAAGCCGGAGTTCAAGGACGTGGTTGTCTTCCTGCCGAATGGGTCCCGTTTCGTGTTCTGGAGAGGGTCGAGTTACATTCCATTCTGGGCCAGCCGCTACAACACAGGGGTCAGCTACGAGTGGGCCGAGACTGTGCCGCCGCCGGACGGATTCACGGACTCCGTCGAGCCGCTGATGGACAAGGAGCTGCGGTACGGCCGGGTGGAGATTGTGGAGTCGACCGCTGCGCGTATTCATGTGCGCTGGACATATCAATCCAACGACTTCAACTACAAGGTATGGGGAGACTCGCCTTCGGAAGACTTCTATTTTTATCCCGACGGCTACGGCACACGCGTGCTGACGCTGCGTAGCGCCCCGGGTGCGCGCTACGAGGTGCTGGAATACATTGTCTTGACTGATGCGGTGGAGCGGATGCTGTCGTCGAGGACTCGAACGATCACAACCGTCCGTCGAAGTCGGTCCGATCAGCCTCCGGCAGCAGTGGAAACCGAATGGGTTGCTGGTCTCTCTGTGACCGGTAGATGGCCGTGAACAATTCGACTGTCTTGCGGCCTTCTTCGCCGGTCATCATAGGCTCGCGATCTTCGAGAATGGCTCGGAGAAAATCTTGGATCTGCAACTGGTGGTAGTACCGCGTGGCGTCGATGCTTAGAAAAAAAGCAGCATCTTCCTTTTGCCAGATCGCCAGCAGCCCTTCTTCCCCTGGCACGTTCCATAGGTCGTTGATCGGCGGTTCGGTGATATTGGACATGCCGGCAATGAACATTGCTCCGCCATCGGTCTGAACGCCAGCGGACGCACCGTTACTCCCATACACCGCCACTTTTCCATAAAGCGCCGGATTCTGCGAGTTGCTCACCAAGATGTTGCCCAGGGCGCCGCTTCTGAAGCGAACGATGGCTGCGGCCGTATCCTCGACTTCGATGTAGGGGTGATTGAAGTTCGACCAGCAGCCAACGAGCTGATCGATCGGCCCCATGAACCATTGCAAAAGGTCCAGCTGGTGCGGCGCTTGATTCACCAGCACCCCACCGCCTTCGCCTTTCCAGGTACCCCGCCAGGCGTTGCTCTGGTAGTACGCGAGGTCGCGCCAACCTAGCATGTTAACCGTGCCGAGAATCGGTTGGGCCAGCTTGCCGTCTTCGATCGCCTGCTTGAGGCGTTGCACGGGCGCATACAGGCGGCGCTGGCTGATCATTGCTAGTTTGACTCCAGCGTCTCTAGCAGCCTGGATCATGGCGTCGCAATCTGCCAGCGAAGCGGCCAGCGGCTTCTCCACAATCACGTGAGCACCCGCGCGCACAGCTTCGATTGTAGGGCCGGCATGAAGTGGATGAGGCGTGCAAATGGTGACCGCCCGAATGCCACTCGCGATCATTTCCGCAACATCGGAGTAGGCCTTCACCCGGTACTGCTCGGCAAACGCCTGAGCACCTGCGAGATTCACGTTGCACACGCCGGCAAACTCCGACTCGGGCAAGGCCACGAGAGCGGCTGCGTGCAGATGGGCCACTTTGCCGGTACCAACGATGCCTATCTTCAGTTTTTCCACGGTCTTTGGCGCCCGCATGAGAGAAAGCCTAACTGCGGCTATTCGTGAGTGCGTCAACTCTTGCTTTCGCGGACTCGCCGTCGTTTCCGCGAAAGAGGGAATCGAGAACTTTCCCGGTTTGGGAGCAGCTACACCGAATGGGGACTGGGAATGAGTACCGAAGTTAACGACGCAGCCAGGTTAACAAAGCTGGAACTGCAAGGGCAATGAGGGATGGTCATCTCACCGGCCCCTTCGTGACTGCTGTGGCCGCTGGCCATGGCAGAAGCTGAACGCTGCCGTTCAGCGCGCGAGGGATACGGCACGTCCGCTGCAACGAGTTGTTGGTTGTCATTCATCAGCCTTCTTCGACCAGAACGCACGAACCTCTTCGAAGCGAGATGCACGCTCGCCGATCTTCGCCTCGGCAGTAGAGGCAACACCTGGAATGAATCTCCCAAGATTGTGCGCCCGACGCATTCGGACATGGTGGTCGGAAGATCCACGATCATCAATCGGCTATCTAGTTTCTGTCGCG
>VFZK01000493.1 GCA_016871215.1 Acidimicrobiia bacterium
CCCGGCGTCATGATCGTGGCGCCGACATGGATGCTTGATCCTGTCGCGTGTGGCCGAATGCGTCTCGTGGATCCCCAGGTGGATCTCCGGGCTCTTCTTCGAGGAAACTGCTGACAAGGTCCATAAATTCATTCATAGAAGCTAAACGTGCTGAATCTCAATCGCTTGGAAGTGTCAAAGGCACGGCGAACCCTTCCGCGAGCAAGGGCGACACCGGTGGTAGAAACCGTGCTAGTGATTCCTCCACTCACGGAAGGGGCAGGCGCGCGATTGGCATCGCCTGCCTTGACCGGAGAACGAACGAAATCTCGCAGTTTTGTCCGCGCGGAAAAGTGTAGTGAATACCGTAGTGAAATAACCGGGAAAAGTGGAGGATTTGTGCGCATCCGTGGGGAAGGCCGGAGACAGCAAAACCCGCTACGGGAGCGGGTTTTGCTGTCTCTTCAATTCGTCAGTCAATTGGCTTCGGAAGTTTAAGAGTCAGTTGCTCTGCCAATTGAGCTAGCGGCCCGTCAATGGTTTGCAGCGGATTCAACTTCTAGCAACGCAATCCGTGGCGTGGCGTGTTTCGCAACCGAGACCTTTTCAGTCGCTGATTCGTGAGCCGGTGATTGAGGTGAGTGTTAGGCTCAATCATCTCGATTTCCGTCCGTCCAACCACCTCTTGAATCTTCCGAAGATCTGTGCCGGCGATTGCAAGTCAGCCAGCGAACGCATGCCGCATAACTTGCCGCGAAACGTCGCGTAAATTACCATTCCTGCAGTCCGTTGTAAAGGCAGTCTCTCGCGGCGGCGGCCGCTGAGCGCGAAAATTGGAGAGATCCAGTATGACCGCCTTTTGAGCGACAGCGAGCGATGCGTGTTGACCAAGATCGGCTGGGATCGCACAGCCGCTTGTGCGATGATTTGCTGGCGTCTTTCCCGGTAGACACCTGGGTCAAAGAGGCTCAGAAGTTGCGCACGGCGACCTGAAGTCGAGGACAATGTCCGGAAACCAGGACCGTCCAGGGCGTCTGGGGCAGCCTTTCGCAGCTGCAAGGTTGGCTGATCTGCGCTGCATGGCCTTTCTTGTACGGCCTCGCGCCTCGCGTGGCGACTGAAGGACGGACCGACAACGTGAGCGAGATCTTCGTCAGTTGCCGACGCGCTGATTCTGGAGGCTACGCTAGAAGGGTTTTTGACCGGCTGCGCCACGAGTTTGGCGACAAGGCCGTTTTTCGCGACGTCGATACGATCGAGAGCGGAGAGCGCTTCCCTGAGATCATCGCACGGGAGTTAGAAGCGTGCCGTGTCTTCATTCCTATCATCGGACCCAGTTGGGTCGTTGCTACCGAGCCCGGTGGCAGACGGCGTTTGGACAACCCCGAAGACTGGGTTCGCCTGGAGGTCGCCACCGCTCTGAAGCGCACTGGCCTGTGCGTGATTCCAGTTACCGTGGGCGGCGCGCCAATGCCTTCCGCAAAAGATTTGCCAGAGGATCTGCAGGCGCTTGGACAGCTGCAACGACGAGATCTGCGCGATGGTGATACCTGGGGCGCTGACCTCGATCTGCTCCTGCAACGCGTTGCCCGGGAGTTGGGCAGTACTCTCCGATCGCGCCGGCGCAAGGCGCTCGCTTTCGCGGGTCTCTTTGCCTTGGCGGGCATCGTTGTTGCGACATGGAACATTCTGCCTCGCGCTATTCGACAAGCGAAACCGAATCTCAACGCAGAGCCGATTGTCTTGTTCGACACGTCTAATAAGAAAGACGTGCGCCAGAGCTCTGATGGACCTCCTCAACCCGCCGTCTTCAGTACGGCGAAAGAGTACTACGTCAGTCATATCCATACCTACCACTGGAACGAGGGCAAAGGCTCCATGCCCGGCCGAGTCAGCCTGCGCCGCACCGATGGAACTGTGTACGGTCCCTGGGAGGTAACCGCTTTCGCTGGTCACAATAACGCTCCCAACGTCAACTGGGTTGCCCGACCTAGGATCGTCATCCCAGCAGGAACCTATACCGTGCTGGACCTGGAACCGGAGACTTGGTCTTACAACGCAGAATCCGACAAGAGGGGTTTCGCGATCGTTAAAGCGCACCCGCTGGAGTGAATGAAGACTATGAACCTCTTTCCGAATCCCCGAGGGTGGATGCAGGTCGGTAAAACCAGCTTCTTGCCGTTGGTCAACTTCAGTAGCCAGATCGGGGCCGCTAAGGTCACTGAAAGAGCAGGCAGGAGCCTCTTCACGCTGGAAACAGGCCAGCAAGCGCTTGGAGGACTTCAGCAATGGCCGAGTCGGATGGTGCGGCAGAGATCCTGGACCCAAGCCGACCGCAGCCGTCGAGCGCTACGCTCCGGCCCGAAGATGGTCATCCCGGAGCCTCCCTCGAGATCGGCCAACCGAAAGGGCCGGAGACGCCTTACGGAACAACCCGCAACCTGCCTTTGCTGGCTGACGCCGATATGAACGTCGTGCTGTCGGTCTTGAAGCCAGAAGGCTTTCTTTTGTGGCACGACACCCGTAGCGCCGGGCCAGGTTGCCGAAGCTTGTTTAAGAGTGCGCTTTTCCAGAGACGGAAAGGTTTTTCTGTGCGCAGGGACCCCTGCCCGGAGGAATGCCGAAGGGAAGGCGCAAGCCCACTCCTACGTGGGCTATGCGGCGACGGATGAAAGACAGTATCCGCAGTCCATTACACCGGGAAAGCGATTGCAACTGAGGCTTTAGTTTAACGCTGCTGAGAGAAAAGCGTCCTTTCGCATTGACGACGGACCCGAAGTTTTTCTGGAAACTCATTCCGTCCTCGGTCTTTGCTATTTTGGAGTTGCCGTAGCCCAAGGCGGAGCGCTCCGGCTGCGACGGTTCGAGTCCCATAGGTCGTGATCGAGAGTGGATCGGGCGATGGGGTCCCTTTTTGGCCAGGCTGCTCAGCAGAAAGGGACGAAACTGCCGAGGCGCAAAGGAAATCAAGAATGGAGATCGTAAAGTCGATGGGCTACTTTGTTCTCGCGGGTTTGTGTGAGATCGGAGGAGGCTATCTGGTCTGGCAATGGCTGCGAAACGGGAAGAGTCTCTGGCTGGGCATTGCGGGAGCAGCCGTGCTGGTTCTTTATGGTGTGGTCCCAACGCTGCAGCCCAGCCACTTCGCACGTGTGTATGCGGCATACGGTGGGGTCTTCATTGCGCTTTCGATCCTCTGGGGATGGCAGGTGGACAGGGTTTCCCCAGACAGATTCGACTTAGTGGGTGCGGGTATTTCTCTGGTTGGCGTTTCTGTCATTATGTATTGGCCGAGAGCTTGACCGCATGTCGGGCTCTACGGTCTGGCATTTATGAAATTGGGATTCGCACCAGCTAGGTCCGCCCGGGGCCGAAAGCAGCTGTCTTGCTGTGGGGTGTCGAGGGTCATGCACGAATTTCTGCTCTCTATACATAGCGTCTTAATTAATGCTGCATAGTCGGAATAGTGTTTTGTTGGGTTTTGA
>VFZK01000494.1 GCA_016871215.1 Acidimicrobiia bacterium
CTTCTGGGCGTCCTGGAAGAACAGCTCCACGTTCTGGTGCAGCGTGCCCTGATTGCCCTTCAGAGCCAGCACGTAGTCGGCCTTCTGGCCGTGAATGCGGGCCGCAATGTCTTTTTGGCCGCCCATGCGGTTTTGGGGGAGGGAGGAGAATTTCTGGAGTGATTCCCTATTCGTCTACCGCTCGGTGTGGGGCGTCAGGGCTTCAATTGGGTCGGAGAACGGTCTTGGCCCGTTAGGTTCGAACGTTAAGAGGATCCAGTTCTCATGCTTCCGCGGGAACGACGATCCGGCCTAGGCATTGCGGGTTTCCATCTGCGCTCGGAGGTGGCAGGTCTGCTGGCGCACATTCAGCATGGAGGCTTGGGGGATAACGGCGCTTCGGGGCGGGCGGATCCCTCTCTGATCGTGAGGATGCGGTTGGCTTTCAAATCACGAAGCACCTCTTCGGTCCCGCTGGGCCATCGAATCTTGAGTGTCTTGATCGTCTCGGAGTTGCCTAATCCAAAGTGAAGACGGAGATCACTGGCAGAAAGGTAGCTCGCTCCTCCAGTCACCTGATCCGTCTGACGCGAATGCTCCGTTTCTAGAACAACCTTGGCGCCGACGGCATCCCGGTTGCTTCTTGTACCCATCAGCTTCAGCGAAACCCAGTTCCTTTTCTGGCCACCCTGGTTGATCAAGACCGTGGGTTCTTGACCTGAGTTGTTAATCAGGACATCGATGTCTCCATCATTGTCGACATCTCCGAAAGCGGCTCCCCGGCCGACTTTGGGTGATAAGGATGAGGAACGCAGGAATTCCTGGTTTTCAACAAACACTCCACCCCGATTCTCCAACAGCTGGTTGGGTTGCGGGTAGGTGAGGCCTTCTCTGATGAGTTCTATGTTGTCGAGGACGTGTCCGTTTACGATGAAAAGATCTCGATCTCCGTCGTTATCGAAGTCGAAAAACCCGGTCCCAAACCCAAGGAAACGGTGGTCGGTCTTGGCCACGCCTGCAGGCCATCGCCGGTCGCTGAACTGCCATCTCCCCTCGTTTCGGTAGAGAGCGTTGGTCTCGAGATCGTAATTCGTCACGACCAGATCGAGCAACCCATCACCGTCGTAGTCGCCGGCATCAACGCCCATGCCCGCTTCGGCTTCGCCTTCACTGTTGTAACCGGTTCCAGACATCAGTGTCACATCGGCAAAGGTCCCGTTACCATTGTTCTTAAGAAGGAAATTCCGCGTGGTGTCATTGGCCACATAAATATCCATCCACCCATCGCCATCGAAGTCGGCCGCCACCACGCCGAGGCTTTTCCCCTCCAGGCGTGCGATGCCACTTTTTTCAGAAACGTCCTGGAAACGCCCGTTTCCCAAGTTCCGATGGAGTCTGCCAGCAGCGCCCGAAAAAAAACGGGGATGACAGTAACTGCGAATGTTCTTTTCGGAGCAAACAGGATTGGCCTCGTAACGGTAGCTGACGTAGCTTCCCACGTACAAATCCAGGTATCCGTCGTTGTCAAAGTCTAAAAACGCCGCGCTGGAACCCCAGGCAGGAGCGGTGATTCCAGACCGCTCCGTGACGTCGGAAAAGGTGCCGTCCCCGTTGTTATGGTAAAGAAGGTTCGGGCCAAAACTCGTCAGGTAGATGTCTGGGTGGCCGTCATTATCGTAGTCCCCAACTGCCACACCCGTCCCGTGACTCCCATTGCCAGCAACACCGGCCTCCGCCGTGACGTCCTTGAACTTGCCGTTGCCCAGATTACGGTATAGCGCGTGACCATGCAGGCTGACGGGCGGGGAATCGGGAGTCGTCCCACCGTTGATCAACAGCACGTCCAGTAACCCGTCAGAATCGTAGTCGAGAAGGGCGCACCCGGATCCCATCGTTTCGATGAGGTGTTTCTTCGGCGATGCCCCGCGCTGATGCTTGAATTCGATGCCTGTGGCAGCCGTCACGTCTAAGAATGGCGAGGCAACTTCATCGGAAAAGAAACTCGCCGGCAGCAGACAAACTATCCCGAGCAAGACGACGGTGAAGAAACAAAGCAGTGCTGTAACAGCGTGATTCTTTCTTTTCTTCATGGACCGCGCACCATTCCCACCGATAGCCAAGAGCTTGGCATAGACTCCAGCGTTGTAACAAGGCCAATTGCTGGCTGTCGGATAAGCCGCTCCACTTGCGGACTGGACCGGCCTTGGAACTTCGTCGGAAGCCGCGGCGATAACGAGGACCGGCTAAAGCCGGGACTCGGAACTTGGAGAGCTTCGCTACCTGAGGACCGCTCGATACATCGAAGGGCTCATGAGCCGAAGGCGTGCCAGATGTCAAAACTGCAGAGACCTGCGTGGGAGCGCGCGTTGCCCCAGCTGTCCGCCGCGTTCAGTTGCCCCCGCGCTCGAGGAATACCTGGAATCGCGGGTAGGCGAGTGCTAGAATGCCTTCCATCGTTTTCACATCGGATCGCACTTTGAGGTTGGGCTGATGGCGGCGACCTCGCGAGACCAAATCACTCAACTGCTGCTCGATTGGGGCCAGGGAGATGAGGCGGCTTTGCAGAGATTGGTCCCGCTAGTGCACAAGTAGTGCACAAGGAGTTGCATCGGCTGGCGCATCGCTACATGGCTCGGGAGCGGCGCCATGTCACCCTGCAGAGCACGGCGCTGGTGAATGAGGTCTACCTGCGACTGCTGGATTGCAGCCGGGTGGGATGGCAGAACCGGGCGCAGTTCTTTGCCCTCTCAGCGCAATTGATGAGGCGTGTGCTGGCGGATTACGCGCGCTCGCGCCAGGCGGAGAAGCGTGGGGGAGAAGTCTGCCAGGTGGAGCTGGAAGAAGCCGCCGAGCTTGCCATGCCGCAGAAGACCGATCTGGTAGCGTTGGATGAGGCGCTCCAGGTTTTGGCTGCGATGGACGCACGGAAAAGCCAGATTGTGGAATTGAAGTTCTTCGGGGGGTTGAGCGTGGAGGAGAAGGCCGAAGTGTTGAAGGTGTCGCCGCGCACAGTCAAACGGGAATGGAGCGTGGCGCAGGCCTGGCTGCATCGGGAACTGAGCAGGTAAGTTGAAAGTAAAAAGTGCTGACATAAAAGTCGAATAGCTGGGTACATCAATGAACGAGGAAAAACGGCGGGTGGCGCATACATGCTGCTTTCTGGCATGTGTGTGATGAGTGGAAGAGAGCAGAAAGAAGAGATCGACGGGAAGCAGAAGCCCAGTCAAGCGCTGTGCAACGCAGACATTGCGAATAAGCGCAATGTCTGCGCCACCCAAGTTAGGGAGGGTATAAAAAGAACTGTGTAAACGGCCATCGAGTGAAAGACAATCTCAACAAAGGAGTTTTTCATGCCGCGTTGCGGCGCCACGTTCGATGAAAATGTTAGTCTGGGCTCGACCCGCGCTAGCGAACACAGATCGATGATCGCTTGGTGCTGCGAGCCT
>VFZK01000495.1 GCA_016871215.1 Acidimicrobiia bacterium
GACACTGAATAATCTCGCCAAGATGGTGGCCCTCCGTGTGGCTAGGGCTAACCGAGGCTGGGAGGATTATTGGTCAGAAATCGGGCGACAAGCAGCGTGAAATGACTGCCATTTTTAATTACACCCCCGATTCTGAAAGTCATTGAAAACGACGAGCGGTTTGAGTTAGCAGGTTAACCTGCCAAACGTTTTGGACGAAAAGTAAGCGTCGAGTCTGTACTCTTTCATAGGAAATCTTGGAACGACATGGACAAGAAAAGATCGGGCTGGCTGGTCTGGGTCATTGTGGGCGGCGGGGTTTTTGTGTTTTCGCTGGTGATGGCTGTCGCGCTGCTGTTCTATGTGTTTCACGATGGCAGCGATGGCGACTTCAGCTTCAGCGGAAATCGCATTGGGATCGTCGAGCTCACTGGAGTGATTTTCGATTCCAAATCCTGGATCGAGCAGCTGCAGCGTTTCGCTGAGAATTCGTCCATCAAAGCCATCATCCTGCGGATCGATAGCCCTGGCGGGGGGGTCGCAGCTTCGCAAGAGGTACATAACGAGGTCGTGAGGATTCGCCGGGAGAAGCGCAAGCCCATCGTTTCTTCGATCGGCTCCGTCGGCGCCTCAGGCGCCTACTACATTGCTTGCGGCACCGACAAGATTGTAGCGAATGCGGCTTCCATCACCGGAAGCATCGGTGTTATCGCTGAGTGGGTGAACTACGGAGAGCTGCTCAAGTGGGCGAAGCTCAAAAGCGTGGTGCTCAAGAGTAGCGAGCTCAAGGACGCCGGATCACCCGTGAGGGAGCTCACAGAAACGGAAAAAAAATATTTGCAAAACATAATTGATGATATGTACATTCAGTTCGTTCAGGTGGTTGCCCAAGGCCGAAAGTTCGATCTAGAGAAAGCAAAGTCCTTTTCCGACGGCCGCATCTTCACCGGAAAAGATGCCAAAGCCAAGGCGCTGATCGATGACATTGGTAACCTCCAGGACGCAATTCGTATCACCGCCAAGATGGCGAATATCAGCGGCGAGCCCCGCTTGGTCTACCCCGCCCGAGAACGAACCGGGCTGATCGATCTTATCTTTGGTGACGCGCGCCAAGTGTTTCCGTTCGGTGCTGCGTTGCCTGACCAACGCATTCAGTTTTCTTACCTGTGGAAGTGAGCACCCAGCAGGCGCTTCCGGGCATTGGTCGTCCGGGTCTTCGGATCTTCGAGGGTGTACAAAGTTTCTTTCAAGCCAGTTTTCAGAATCCCATGTCGCCACGACATCCAAGGAGCGATTCATGACAAAAGCAGACCTGATTGACGAAGTTTCGAAAGTAACGGAGCTCAGCCGCAAGGATTCCGAAGTGATCGTAGAGACATTGTTCGAGAGCATCATCAAGGCGTTGAAGACTGGTGACAAGCTGGAGGTTCGGGGGTTTGGGAGTTTCAGAATTCGAGAGAGGAAAGCCCGACAAGGAAGGAATCCCAAGACCGGAGAGAAGGTCAGCGTTCCAGAAAAGAAGGTCCCTTACTTCAAGCCCAGTAAGGAGCTCAAAGATCTCATCAATAGCAGTGCGGCGGCCGCCAGCTAGGCATGGATTATCTCTGGACTCCCTGGAGGTATCAGTACATTGCCAGCCTGAAGAGCCCTAGCCGCTGCGTATTCTGCATCGACACCTCTGGTGAGCACGATGAGGAAGACTTTGTTGTGTTTCGAGGCAGGTCGAGTTTTGTCATTCTGAATATCTTCCCCTACGCCTCAGGTCATCTCCTAGTGGCGCCCTACGCCCACACTGCGGATTTTCAGCAGTGTTCTGTCGAAGAGTCGACCGAGATGCTGGAACTGGCCAAGCGGTGCCAGTTCGCTTTGCAACAGACTTATGAGCCAGACGGCTTCAACCTCGGAATGAACCTCGGCCGTTGCGCCGGCGCCGGGGTTGAACATCACCTCCACCTGCACATCGTTCCCCGCTGGATTGGCGATTCGAACTTCATGACGATCAGCGGGGAGACGCGAGTACTGCCCGAAAGCCTCGAAACGACCTACCGTAAACTTCGTCCTTACTTTGCGTAATTAGCTTGGGGGCTGCTTACTTCAGACCGAACGCTCTCAGTGCCTCGTTGATTAGGGGGGCAACGAGGTTGTGGCTCGAGCGCCAGTTTTGAATCCCTTTGCCCACCCAGTTCCTTCAAGGCATCGGCGCGGTAGAAATCCCGCGAGTCCAACGCCGCGATGGATCTGGTTTCAAATTTGCACTAATCTTGAGGTTCCCCAAGGACGATACGTTTGGAGTTCGGATTTGCACTATGATTCGAAGACGATGATTCAAGAGGAGTTATCGACGCTGAGCTTCCAGGTTCGCCTGTTGGAGTTCGATTGAATCCACCACGCGGACTCGTCCCAATCGGCTTTCGACAACAAGCTAAATAACATTTCTGTAACCCAGTTCGCATGTTTCACACGATCGCTGAGAAGGATTTTGGACTCAAGATTCTAAACAGCCTCCGCTGCGGCATCCTTTCCGTTGATCTGCAGAGGCGAATTACGGCGATCAACGAGATTGCCATTCGCATTTTCGAGCTAGAACCTCAGAACTACGTCGGCATGGCGGTAGAGACGATTCTTGGAGAGCAGCCGCAACTACTCCAGACTCTGAACGATGCCTACCAGATGAAGAACCTGCCGAGCCGCGCCGAGTTGGATCTCAACCTGCGGGATGGAAAGAGCCGCACGGTTGGGTATACGGTTTCGTTCACCAAGGATGATGACTTACTTGTCGATGGGGTCTCCCTCTTCTTTAAGGACCTCACGTTAGTGGAACAGCTTAACGAGCAAGAGAAGTTGAAGGATCGTCTTGCGGCCCTCGGGCAGATGGCCGCGGGCCTTGCCCATGAGATCAGAAATCCGTTGGCTGCGATCGAGTTGACCGCGAGTTTGATCAAGCGAAAGATGAACGAGCAGCCTGCGCACACGGCCCAACTGGGATCCATCCAGTCGGAAGTTAGGAAGCTCAACAAGATCGTGACTGATTGTCTGGAGTATGTGCGGCCCGTCAAGTTGAGCCCAGAACAAGTGAACCTGAAGTCGTTGCTCGAGGAGTCGCTTGGGAACGCATTCTCCGCAGTGGATCGCGAAGGGATCGAACTAGTGTAGTGTCCAAGAATTAGATGGACAGTTGGTTTTGAGGTTTTCTGGTTCTGGGTTGAGTACAACCGGGCTGAATTTGCTCAAGAGTCTGACGACACCGCGAGAGTTTTGCCACGATGGATTCGACCGTGGCTGTCCAAACAAAGGGTTTCGGCTTTTCATTCCACACCTGTAAAAACTCCTCCATCGCCTTGATCAAGTCGGGGACACTGCGGAATGAACCACGGCGGATTCGTTTGGACGTCAATTCGGCAAACCAGCGTTCCACCAGATTGAGCCAACTGGAACTGGTCG
>VFZK01000496.1 GCA_016871215.1 Acidimicrobiia bacterium
ATCTCGCTGCTCCGTATGGCCGGTGCCCGCTACATCGCCCCTGCGCTCCGCCATTGCGCCCGCCTCGGTCCCCAAGTCTTGCGCCTCATCGGCCTCCGACTTTGACGGGGCCGTGCAGAAGAACAGATAGTCGACTCCAATCTCGTACAATGCGTAGGCGCGGCGCCGATACTCTTCGGGACTTTGTTGCCGTGGCATCATGTTGAGCGCCAGTTTGCACGCACTGCCTTTCGTGATATCCAGAAAGAACCGGGCATCGTTGGGATTCGTCCAGGAGTCTGCAGCGCTGGTGAGCCGCCGGACGGAGGTATAGGGAATAATCGTGTCGACCAGCTGCTCCTTGATCCAGACCCTGAGATCGATTCCGTAGTACAGGTTCTCCGCTTCACTGCTCATGACGATCACAGAAACTTGCGGAATGGCCACTGTCTTTCGTTGGCGGGCGACCTCTTCCATGGCCTCTCGGACCTCGCGCATAAACTGAGTCAAGACAGTTGCCCGGTGAGCGAGCCATTGAGGATCATCGTCGCTAACTTCTTTGGGACTTTTGCCATACCTGGCTTTGAAGCTCTCGATGATGGGGGCTTCATATTCAAGCAACGGCGGCCGTCGATTGTAGGCAATGCAGATCCCGTCGACGGGATAGGCAGCCATCTCTTTGAGCAGAGCAATGGCGGCTTTCCGGACCTCCGGGTAGGCGTAGGAGAGCCGCGGCGTCGGGCGGCCAGAGCGGTCCTGCCCGCGCCACTCTGGATGCCGGTCGTAAAGGCCGCCTTCGTCCCACCGTTCCTCGGGTACTGGAAAGTGAAAACCTGCCGGACGATAGGTCCCGTGGAATTCCATCCCGATTCGATGGGTATATTCCAAAGCCGTTCGAAAAGGGTCAATTCCATTCTTCTTGAACGCCTGCCACGATTCGCTGGCGAGCCGATCGCCAACGCGATAGGGATCGCGGATCCAGTCGTCGGTGGCGTAAATGCCGAGGCGCGTCGGGTAATACATGCGATCTCCCATTCCACCCTCCCAGTAGAGACGCGCAAAGTCGGTATTCCAGAACGGCTCGAGCTCACGCTGGATTTCTCCGGCCGTCGTGGGCCGGTAGGAATAGGTATAACTCCAGGCGTCATGGTGCGCAAACAGGCGTTTGTGCTTCTTCTCCTGGCGTTCCTGCTTCAGGCCCTCGACTTCGTGGGCATTCAGCGGCACTAACTTGACATAAGCCAGCCAAACGCCATTGCATGGATTGCCTTCTGAAGCCGGGTTATCGGGAACTACCTGAAGACAGAACTGGCGGATGAAAAGGTCCTGTCCGGTCAGGTCGGCGATTTTCCAGAAGTAATCGTCGATGCGGTTCTGGTGGCCTGTCGGGGGCTCGTGCGAGATCATCGAGAATGCCGGGTCGCTGCTCAGTCTGACCAGCAGCTTGGTTTCATCTTCACCACCCCCATAGGAGCGGAGGCCAAAGGAAATTGCATGTCAACCCTGGCGCTTGAGCGGGTAGCGAACTTCCGGAGCAGCCGTGTTCTTTCCTGCGACCAGCATGACCCCTTTGAAGTTGTCGGTCTCGTAATCAAGCAACCGCCAGTGATGGCGTTTTGCCTGGCGCGTCAAAGCCGCTTTGGGTTCGCAGTGGCTTAGGTCACTTAAGTGAATTGGCTTTGGCGTTTCACCCTCTACAGGAACCGGCGAGGAGGGCTTTGCGGCCGCGAGAGTTGGTGCCAAGAGCGCCGCTTGCAGAAACTGCCGCCGCCGTGGGATCCCCAATCTGTTTCAACAAGCCCGCCAGTCCCTGGTAAGCCGCCGCGAAAGTCGGATGAATTCGTATAGCGAGCCTGAAGGCCTCCGCGGCTTCCCTGACTCTCCCCTGCCGAACCAGCACGACTGCGAGGTTGTGAGCTGCGTACCCAAACGAAGGAGCCACAGACAAAGCTTCTCGGAAGCACTTCTCGGCTCCCTGCAGCTGGCCAGCTTTGAGAAGTTCCAATCCTCGCTCATTGAGACCGGGGGCAAGGCCGGATTCGGACTGGCTCCTTTGCTGCTGCTGTAGCTGCTCCAAATAGCGTTTGGCTTCTTCGGGTCGCTGCAGGCTTCGAAGCGTTTGAGCCAAACCCTGGAGAGCCTCTTTCAGTTCGGAATCGATGGCTAGCGCCTGTCGATAGGCGGCTTCAGCTCGACCGTGTTCCGCGCGCCGCTGGTACAGAGCGTCCAAGTCCGCGTGGGCAGCTGCCAGACGGGGCTCCAGCCTGATAGCTTCCTTCAATTTAGGGAACGCCGCTTCGAGATC
Source organism: Acidimicrobiia bacterium (assembly GCA_016871215.1). Lineage (GTDB taxonomy): Bacteria > Acidobacteriota > Terriglobia > Versatilivoradales > Versatilivoraceae > VFZK01. The sequence goes on from VFZK01000496.1 coordinate 2,285, forward strand.
TCCTTGGCGCAGAGCGCTTCTGCCAAGCCAGAGATGAGCGCGCGCGTCTTTGGGATTCTTCTCAAGCTCGGTCTTGAACTCTCTGACCGCTTCGTCAAGTTTGCCCTGTGCCGCCCACGCCAATCCCAGTCCGAGATGAGCACCGCCAATGGCCGGGTCCAGACGAAGCGCTTCCTTGCAGGATGCTACAGCCTGCTCGTATTGCTCCGTTTGCTGCTGGATCTCGCTGAGTTTGACGTGCAACCCTGCGTTTCCGGGGGCTAGCCGAATGGTATCTTTCAGCAGTCCGATTGCGCCTTGCACGTCACCACGCTGTTTAAGGATCATGCTCAAGTTGACGCGAGCTGGCACCTGTCGCGGGTCAGACTGAAGCGCCTTTAGGAACTCCTCGGTCTCTTCCACCAGGTGGCCTTCCTTGGCGAGCAAGCTTCCCAGGTTGTTGTATGCGTCAGAGAACTTGGGGTCCAGCTGCACCACTTTTTCAAACTGCGCCTGGGCTCGCATGCTTTGACCCTGCCTCAGATACGCAACGCCAAGGGCATAATGCGCTTGCGTCAGGCTGGGATCGAGGCGAATTGCCGTCTCAAAGCTGCTGGCTGCTTCCCGCCATCTATTTTGCCGAAGTAGGGAGACTCCCTTGTTGTACCAATTTGTGGCGTTCTGGCCGGGTCCTGCTTCACGGCCCGTTTGGGTCAGATCGACAGACCAAGCCGCAGCTTCAGAATGGCGGGCGCCGGTGAGCCCTGCCATAAGCAAAAGGCACAACGCCAGGCAAGGTTCTACCTTGAAGCCAAAGCGCGACACGCTGTTTTTTCTTACTATCCGTTCCATCCGAATGTTAGTGTACGGGAACAAACTGAGGCTATCAGATCTTTATTTCTGGAAATAGGGACAGCCTGACGCAATATGAAAGGGCGCCCCTTCTCTGTGATAGTTTGGAGTTGCTTGAAGACTCTGAACCCACAAAGGAGGAAACGCCCTATGGGACACAAGTATGTTGGTCTGGATGTGCATCAGTCAAGTACGGTAGCAGCTGTGCATGATGAGCAAGGCAAGAGCATGATGGAGTCGATTCTGGCCACTGAAGCCGAAGCGATCCGGGATTTTCTG
>VFZK01000497.1 GCA_016871215.1 Acidimicrobiia bacterium
CAAGACGGAAGGGGCAACTGTCACTACAACCATGCCCCGCATCTTCTTCGAGAAGAACCTGACGGTGGACGACGCCGCTGGACCGGGCCTCCAGCAGGCCATGTGGTTTCCAGGTTCGTCGGCCACAACAGGCGCTCTCTGGGGCGGCGTAACCCGCAGAGATAGACATGTCGAGTGGCAAGTCGAAGGTGCGCAGGGGGATACCGTCGTGGCCCCGCGGTCGCGCGATCAGGTGACCATCACCATGGGAACGCCCTCGGCCGAATACGGCCGGGCGGTGACGGCCAACATCACGCAAAAGAGCGGCACCAACGAGCTGCACGGAGAGTACGTCCCGAATTTTATCAACCCCGGCTGGGATGCAGTCAACGTGGCCAGTGGTCCACGTGTGCGGCCCGCGAAGATTATGCAGTGGCGCCACGACTTCAACATCGGTGGTCCCGTGTATATCCCGAAGGTCTACGACGGTCGCAACAAGACCTTTTTCTTCTTCGATCACTACAGAACCGCCGGGGCGATACTCGATCAGATACTGAACCCCACAGTTCCCACCCAGCGCATGCTCGGAGGCGACTTCTCCCGCTACGTGGCTCCGAATGGAAGCATCATTCCGATCAAAGATCCGCTGACGGGCCAGCCTTTTCCAGGCAATATCATCCCGGCCGGCCGGCTTAGCTCCACTGCAACGAAGGTTGTCAAAGAGGTCATCGTTGACAATTTTGGAAATCCTCTGAAATACGTTGGCTCTCCAGACCTTCAGATCCGGAACGCGCAGTACCGCTGTATTTCCGATCAGGCTTATTGGTCTACAGCGTTGAAGGTGGATCAGAACATCGGCAGCAAGCACGTGTTGTCGGGTACTTGGAACGACCATAACCGCTACTTCTATAAGTGTGGCGTCGGCATTCCAGGCTGGAACCGGTTTTCGGACCTGCCGACTCGAAGATTCAATGTTGGGCACACGTGGGTGGTGACACCGAGGATCACCAACCAGCTACGCGTTGCCTTTACCAGGTGGCATGAAACTCAATTCACGCCCGCTTCGTTCGACGATCGCACGCCAGTGCTCGGCGGGGACGTCGCAAAACGCTGGGGGTTGCAGGGAATTCCTGACAATGGACTTTCCGGCGCACCGAAGATGAACATCACCAGCGGCGTCGACGTCTTCCTCAATCACAACACTCAGGAACAGGCGAGCATCGACGATCGAAACACGATCTCGGAAAACCTGTCCTACATTACCGGGAAGCACACCATCAAAGGCGGCTACACGAACCTGTGGGCTCGGCTCCGCAGAATCGACAACCGTGACGAGGCCTTCGGTCTGTTCACCTTCGACGGCCGGTTTACGGGCGTTCCTTTCGCCGACTTCCTGCTGGGGATTCCGGCGACCTCTGCTCGCACGCAGAGCCGGCCCAACATGGACCAGAGAATCCTCGAAACGGCGGCCTACATCCAAGATGATTGGCGGGTCACTCAGAAACTGAACCTTTCGTTCGGCCTCCGCTGGGATCGGTATTCGGCACAGTACGATGCCAGCGGTCTATATTTCAACTTCGATCCGGAAAGCGGGAAAATGGTGGTACCCGACCAGGCGGCGTTGGGCCGCATCAGTCCACTGTGGCCGACCTCTACGCTGCCTGTCGTCGTCGCCAGCAGCCTGGGCTATCCGGAGAAACTGCTCAAACCCACGCAACGATGGTTGCCACGGTTCAGTCTGGCGTATCGTCCGACAGGCGCCGCGGATTTTGTCGTTCGCGGTGGTTTCGGCATTTACAATTCGATTTTCCGCTTCGATGGCCTGCAGACAGCCGGCCCGTTTGCTTTGGGCGAACAAGTCATCAACCAGCTCGATCCAGCGGCCGGAGGCGGTTTCACGCCTCGCTTCTCTTTCCCGAATCCTTTTGGAGCGACGGCCGGGGCCGCCCGAGGGGTTGCCACGGGATCGAGTGTCAACCCCAATCTCAGGCCTGAGTACGTCATGACGTGGAACGTGACGGCCGAGAAAGCACTGTTTGCAAACACCGTCTTGCGCTTGACGTACATGGGCAATCGGAGCCTGCAGCTCGTCTACGGCTACGATATGAACACGCCGTTTGTGAGCAAGGAACCGTTTAGCCAGTCTCGGCGGCGCTATCCGGCATATCAGTCGATCACGCGCGTCGAAAACGGCGACAGCGCCCGGTACAACACCTTCCAAGTGCAATTGAGCCGGCCCTGGCAGAATGGCCTGCACATGGAGATCACGTACATTCTTCAGCGCGGCCGCGCCACTTTTCTGAGCTATGCTTGGGACCGCAAGCGTGACTACGCCATTTCGAATGACTGGCCGCTCCAGGACTTTTTCACGAACTTCTCCTACGAGCTGCCGTTTGGGCCAGACAAGCGTTGGCTGAACAATGCCAGCGGTGCCAAGTGGCTTCTGGCACGGGTCGTGGGAGGGTGGTCGACCTCCGGCGTTCTCACCATGCACTCTGGACATCGTTCGACGCCAACCTTCGGCGGCTACGATTCCGGAAACATCAACCAGTTCTCGGGGAGGCCAGATCTGGTTCCTGGCTGCGACCTCTATGCGAACCGCCCCAAGCATTACGTGAACGGCCAACCCTGGGTCAACGGCGCTTGTTTCACCGCGCCAGCCAACGGAACCCTCGGAAATGCTCCTGCCAACCTGCTGGAAGGGCCCGGCCAATGGGTGCTGAATATGAGCCCGTACAAGACGTTTCGGATTCCGAACTGGGAGCGAGCGCGGCTCACCATCGGGGCGGCGATTTACAACACCTTGAACAGCAGTGCTTATTGGACCTCGCCCAGTGGAAACATCGGCAATTTCTCGCGGCAGGCTGACGGCACCTTGCGATTGGCTCCACCGGCGAACCCGTTTGCTCTGGCCTCTTCCTGGGTGCGGCGTGTTGGCGTCGAAGGAAACGGCCAGCGCCGCTGGTGGTTCCAGGCGATGTTCCAGTTCTAATTCCGGTCTTGCGATAAGAATGTGGGAGCTGGCTTTCGGACGGCGACGGGGTTGGAGCCCTGAGAGCCGCGGCTCTGAGATCGGCTCCCACATTCTATTTTTTGTAGGAACTCCCGGCCCGGAGCCGTCAGCACGATTTGGCGGATTCAAGTTTGAAGTGCAACTTTTGTAAGGGAATTTAGGAGGCGAACTGCTGTAGAGTTCCGAGCCACTTAAAGGACCAAGTAAAAGGAGCACGAATGAAGCCCTACAAGCAGCTCACCAGTGAGCAACGATACCAGATTTCCGGGTTGAAGAGAGCGGGTTTGAATCAGACGCAAATTGCCGAAGAAATGGGCGTGGGCAAGTCGACGATTTCGCGGGAATTCCAGCGGAACAAGGGGCAGCGTGGCTGGCGTCCAAAACAGGCTCAAGCACGATGT
>VFZK01000498.1 GCA_016871215.1 Acidimicrobiia bacterium
GCTGGATCGTGGAACGGACCTTTGCCTGGCTAGGCCGTTATCGCCGACTCAGCAAGGACTACGAGTATTTGCCCGAAACCAGTGAGGCTTTCATCAAGATCGCCATGATTCACCTGATGCTCCGCCGTCTGGCCCAGCATTCAGAGGGTTTTTAAACACCCTCTAACTTCCAAAATCTGTTCGGGATTGTGAAACAGTTCTGACAGGAAGGGGCTATCGATTCTGGAACTCTGAATAAGGGCAGTGCGGCCAGAAGATCGGTGCACGTTCCATCTTCTCGGCAGCAACTCGGGCGTGGCAGACGCGGCAGAAGTTGAGCGATTTGATCCTCTCACCCACGGGTAGAATCTCGACAGCTTTCTCGAACACGCACAATGGCCGGCCTGACGCTTCGCAGCCCGAAACGCTGAGAAGCGGACCCGACTCGGCTTGCTGGGCCAGCAGCGCAGAGAAGACTTTGGCCTTCAAGCGAGACGGTGTCCTGGCCATCTTGCCCAGTTCAGCTTCAGTCGCTGAAGAAAGTTCTTCGAAGAACGAGTCGTCTGTCATGGCTTACTCACCCTTCCACCTCGACTTGAACTGCTCCCGGGCACGAGCGAGCATGCGCTCTACCGCTTTTTCGCTGCGGCCTGTCTTGGCAGCCATCTCGGCGGCGCTGCAGTTCTCCCAATACCGCCACAGAAGCGCCAGACTGTACGCCTCCGGCAGCGTACCGAGAATCTGCTGAACTTTTTGAGTCAAACGCCACAGATCGACGGCTTGGTCCAGCTCCGGCTCAAGGATCAGGGGCAAAGGGTCACCCTCCTCTGTCTCGATCGGCAGCGCCTCGCGCAGCTTAAGCCGGTAGTAGTCTTCTACTTTGTGCCGGGCGATTCCCAGCAGCCAGCTGCGCAGCGAAGACGCGCCTCGAAATCCAGCCAGCCCCTGCCAGGCAGCCAGAAACACCTCCTGAAACACGTCGTCCACAAGATCAGCCCTCGGGATCAGCCGGCTTCGGACATAGGAGTAAATCGAATCGGCGTGAAGCGACAGGAACTCGGCCGTGGCCTTGCGATCGCGTTGCAGAACCGCAGCAACGAGCGCCGCATCGTCAGAAGCCGAAGCGGCTGCGCCCGGTTCATTGGAAGAATGCGAAGCACGACTCAAAACGTTCCTGCCTCCGATAGGCCATAATCGCCCACAGTTGATTGAGTCGGAGATGCAGCGAATTTCCCCCTCTGCCGGACGAAGAACCTCGCCCATCGAGGTTAGCATGGAGGCAACCCCCATGCAGGGCACCTTTTTCACAAAAGGCATTCGCGGGATAACTGGCTACCCGTTTTCCCTTCACTCGCTCGATGCCTATCGGTCAGAACGCCCAGCTCTGTCGCGCGTGGGATCTTCCTCGTGTGCTCTATTTTTTCAACTGAATATGGAACGTGTCGAGAGTTGCGGCGATGGCTCGCTGAAGTTGAGCGACTGCGATATTGTGGTCGGCCAGCGCGCGCATTTCCCGGCTGCGCGCCTCTGAAAGCTGATTTTGCCGGGTGAGGACAAAGAAGTTGGTGGTTTCACCGGCCCGGAAGCGGCGCTCCTCGCTGTCGAGTTGTGCCTGGCTGGCCGTTCGCCCCGCGCGGGCGGCCTCAACCCGTTTCTCGGCAGTTGCAACCGCTTGCAAGGCGTTTCGCACATCGGCTTCAACGAGCTGTTCGGCACGCTGGCGCAGCGTTTGCAGCTGTCGGGCCGCTGCCAGCGTGCGAGCCAGGTTTGCTTCCGCCGTGCGATTGCGAATCGGGAGATTCAGCGTCACCCCCACCTGAAAGGTCCGAAAATCCTGGTTGGCGAGGTTACTCAGGGAGGAGCCATAACCGCCAAGCAACTTGGCAGGCAAACTTCCTTGGGGCAACGGCTGGATAATCGGAAGGCCAGCCAAGCGGGAAAGATCGTTGAGCCGGCCCAGAAAGATTTGGTTCTGCGCTGAGAACGGATTCTGCTGGTCCAACAATGCTCCCGCCAGCCCGGTGCTCAGGTAGCTGGCTAGCAGATCGACTTGGGGCTTCACCTGATCCCGATTAAAGGCAGCCTCGATGTGATTGAGTTCGCTTTGCAAGCTCAGCTGTTCCAACTCGGGTCTGGAAGCGAGCGCTTTCTCAATGGCGTCTCCCAGAGCAAGACGCGACGGCTTCAGTTCGGCTTGATCGGCGGGCTTGAAATTCTCGGCCCAGAGCGCGTCTTTTCGATCCGGCAACAGCAGCTGCTTAAGCAAGTTCTGAGCGCGATTGATGTTTTCCATCGCCACCAGCACATCGCCCTCGCGGCGTTGCAATTCCGCTTCGGCTTCGACCACTTGCACTTGCGCTAGCGTGCCTGCGGCTGCCAGACGTTTGTTGATCTCAAGCTGGTTAAGCGCCCATTGGGCGGTTTCCTGCTTCACAGCCAGGTCGCTGTACGTGTAGGCCAGATCCCAATAAGACTGCACGACTGCCGTCACCGTCTCGATGACTCTCAACCGAAACTGGGCGTCGCTCAGGGCCACCTGTTTCTGGGCAACCTGAATCTCACGGCGGGGTGCGTCGACCCTCAGGTTACGCAACAGCGGTTGAGTGAAGTCGAACCCGAAAGAGGTGTTGAAGACAGGGTTCAGGTTCGTGAACACGTTGTTGGTGGTGTCGCGGCTGTTGTTAAAGAACAGAGACAGGTTGCCGCCGCTGCGCAACAGCTGCTGGAGCGAAGTGTTCCAGGCAGTGCTATCGGTTGCCACTGCGCCACCCGGTCCGCCGCCCAGGATGCTGGCCACAGGCAGCGTTCGCGACGTGTGGCCTGGTCCGAAACTGAAAATAGGGTCGTACCGGCCTTGGGTGCTCCTCACCCCCAGCAGCGACGTTTCGATGTTGATGCGCTCGACCTCCAGGTCGCGGTTGTTCTTGAGGGCCATCTCGACTGCTTGCTGAAGGGTCAGCACTTTCTCCTTGGACGTGTCGACCCCAATCAATTCGAAAGGGACCTGGCGAACCGGCAGCGGTTGCTGGGAGAACGCGGGCTGGAGTGACACTGCCAGCAGCGCGGCAAATGAGATCAGGTTCGATCGATGGCTCATGATGGGTTTGTGCCTGCTGTCAATCACGGATATCAATCGTTGCAAAAGTACTTGCTTAATCTAATCGAATCGAGTATAGTACGGGGCATGCGACGAACTAAGAAGACTCCTACTCAGAAGGACCTGGTCAGTGTACGATCCCAACTGCGTTATGAGAAACGCCGGACGGCCGTCGAGGCGGTGCGCAACGGCGAATCGGCTTCGACGGTGGCGCGCGTGATGAAGGTTCCCCTCCGAACGCTGTTCAGCTGGATCGCCCGCTACCGGCTGGGGGGCGAGCAGGCGTTGCAAGAAGGGCGACGCAGCGGCCGAC
>VFZK01000499.1 GCA_016871215.1 Acidimicrobiia bacterium
CTGGCGCTGGATGCCTCCGCGTTCGATCACCTGCACTTTGGACTGGTGGCCCATGACGGTCTCCTCCGGTAGGAATTCCAGGAGGGAGACAGTATATCATAGCGATATCGCTAGTCAAGACTTTTTTCAATAATTTTTTCACAGCTTCCGGCTCTCCCGGCCTACAATTCGAGGCCCGCCTGGCTGCGGCAGAGATCGGTCTCTGCTCCAGTCAACCAACCTCGGTGCTTAGCGAACTGAAAGCGCTCCAAAGCGATGCAGCCAATCGCGGCTTTGGGCTCATCGCCCTCAAGGCTAAACTGGCGCTAGCTTCCTACCAAACCACAATCGAGGAGAAACGATGATATCGACGACAGGATTGGATCGACGGCAGATCCTACAGGCACTCGCTTTAACGGCGCTCTCTCCCATCCCCGCCATTCCAGCCCGGTCAAACATTCGCTGGGCGCTCGGAGCTGTGACTTGGGTCGTAAAAGCCGGCAAAGAGTCGCCGCTCTGGCGCGATATTCTGGCCGACGTGGCCGCAGCCGGATTCGATGGCTTCGAGCCATTTACGACGCACACTCTGCCCGTAAACGACGAGAACATCGCCGCGCTCGAAAAACTGGCGCCGCAATACAAGTTGCAGATGAGCGGCATCTACTGGGGAGACGAATTCCACAAGCCGGAGAAGTTCGATGCCCTGGTGAAGGAGTCGCACCGATTCCTCGGCTATCTCAAGCGGTTTGGAGCAGACCGGCTCATCATCGGCCCGCCAACTCCAGCTGTCGAAGACGAACGAAAGTCGATTGCGAATATGGCGAGGCTGATGAACGCAATCGGCAAAGTCGCGCTGGACGAGTACCACATTAAGGTCGCTGTCCATCCTCATGTCTCAGGCTTGATTGAAAATCCGCGGCAGATCGACCAGCTCATGGATGAAACCGATCCTCGCTACTTCAATCTTGCTCCCGACACCGCACAACTCTGGATGGGCGGAGGAGACCCCGTTCAACTCATCGAGAAGTACAAACGGCGGGTGGTATACCTGCATTACAAAGACATCCGAGCCTATCATCGCGGCCTGCCGAACTACCTCGACAACGTGATCGAGTTGGGCCGAGGCGTCATCGATTTCCGAGCGATTCACCAGATCCTCAGAGCTGTGAACTACCAGGGCTGGATCACCATCGATCTCGACAATGCCCGGATCTCTCCGCTCGAAAGCGGCAAAGTCAATCGGGCCTACATCGACCAGGTGCTGAATCCAATCTATCGATAGCAACCGAGCAGTGTGGATCGAATCCTTCCGCGCTGAAACCTGACCTGAAGAACTCGGTGAAACAGTCAACACTTCGGCGCCTCTCGTACCCTTGAGGCGGGAGGGCATGGAAAGCGCTCGTAGCCAGATCCTGCGCTGTTTGCAGGTCTGCGGCTTGAAAGCAAACGGCAGGGCAGACGCTGTGGTTCAAATCCAGCGACTGTTCGGGTCGCGGTGTCCGCAGAGGCTGGCGGCATCCGACTGGTTATGGACGTCTGGAGCTACAATCCGCAGCCTTTACTACTACCGACTTACCCAAGCCGAGAGATCGGTACTACGCAGGGTGCAGGAGTACGGAGGGCGAAGTCTTGGCCAACTCGACCGGAATCACCGAGAGCAGAATCGGCAGCACCCTTTCGGCGATGACTTCCCTCATCCTGGCCGTATGGCACGTTTGGCCGGATCGTAAACCATCCGTACCCCTCGGAAATAAGCCTCGTCCGCCATGATCACGGCCACCGAGTGAGTATAGCCCGCCTCAATCGGCGCAATCGGCGGTTTGCGGCTGCGCAAGCAATCCAGCCAGTTCTTCATGTGGGGTGTGCTCTCAACGATCGGAATGTGAGCGCCCGGCTCAAGGCGGTCTGGCTCGCCCGAGCCTTCGCCAGTCAGCTGGAAGGGCTCGGTCCACGACCAACGCGAAGCGTCAAGAACGCCGCGTGTTCCGAAAAACTTCAGATAGCTGCCAGCGTTCGTTCCAAACGTGGTGTTATAACGAACCAGGAAACCTTCCTCGGGATATTCAAGGACCGTCTCGATCGAATCGGGGGCCGTGCGGGAATCCTTCCAGCGGTAGGTGCCTCCCAAAGCCACAACACGCTTCGGAACCGTGGCGCCGGTGATGTAATGGACCAAGTCGATGAAGTGAACCATCAGGTTCGAATGCGGGCCGCGCGAAAACTCGCGGTAGCCAAACCAACCGGCATACTGGTCGGCATTAAAGGTCCGGTACTTCCGATGCATCAGAAACGCTCTCCAATCCACCTCCGATTCCTGAACGGGCCGGTTGCCATACCCGTGCCAATATGGCCGGAAAGAGTTCCTCGATTGTTCCACTTTCAGAACCTTCCCCAATCCACCTGAAGTCACGAAGGCTCGGGCGGCCACCGAGCTCGGAAGACTCCGAATCTGCGTGCCGCATTGCACGACGCGCTGATACTTCTTCACGCTGTCCACCGCCTCGATCAGCTCTTTCATCTCCATGGCGAGCGGCTTTTCGATATAGGCGTCCTTCCCTGCCCGAGCGGCCGCCGTCAGCATCCGGCAATGTTGATGATCTGGAGTGCCAATCACCACGGCGTCGATCTCTTTCACAGCCAGCAGCTCCTGGTAATGAACGAACTGACGAGGCGCGGCCCCTGAAGCCTCCTTTACTGCGGTCTCGGCCTTCTCGCGCTGTACCCGCCAGGTATCGCACACGGCGGTGACCTCTGCGTTCGCAGCCTGTCTGAACTCCAGAACTTCCTTCAAGAGGTTCCGTGTGCCGCAGCCGATCATTCCCACAGCAATCCGATCGTTGGCGCCCAGAATTCTCCGTGCGCTCATCGCCGTGACCGAGACGGCTAGCGATAGATTCAAGAATTTTCGCCGGTTCATTGTGAATCCTCCGTCACACTACTTGGGATGCCTGCCCTGCGATTACAAGAAAAGACGGTCAAAGCCGCCGTGCGTGCCTTTCAGCTGAAAGCGCTTTGGAAACCTGAGCCGGCGCATGTCCACAATCCCGTCTAGAGAAAGAACGATCAGCGACTCTCCTTCTCGCCGGATTCTAGCGAGAACGCTACATCGGAAGCAAATCGCGACAGGGTACGGCCAGTGGATCTATTTTACTAAGAAACGGAGCGACGAATTCGAGCTGTGGAAGATGCGGAAGGATGGTGGGGGAGCAGTGTTGGTGACACGGCAGGGGGGGTGATGGTCGAATCACCCGATGGCAAATTTGTTTATTTTGCAAGGAACCATAACCCAAGCAGCCTGTGGAAGGTTCCGATCGCGGGAGGTAAGGAGAGTGTGGTTTTCGATTTCTCTCGGTTTCAGTCAAAAGACTTCATAGTCACTGATCAACGGGTCTATTTCGCTGAGTGGTGGG
>VFZK01000500.1 GCA_016871215.1 Acidimicrobiia bacterium
GAGCCAGCAGCTGCTGGCTCTGTCGGCATCCCGGCCCCTGAGTCGGCGCTCGGGTTGCGTCTCCGCAGAGCCCTATCCTCCGCTCAGGTTCGTTCAGTCTAGCAACGATGACTCTCTAATTAAAGAAAGGTCGCTTACACAAAACTCTTGACGCAGCCTTTTCTCTCAGCGCAGCCCATGCCCAAGCAGGTCAATCCTTGACCGGGTGAACCACCGACCGGAGAGCCGTGTGCGGGAGATCCGCCTGCACGGTTCGGAGGGAGGGGGAGCAGCACGCTCTCCCTACCCCTATCCTGCTGCCCGTGTCGCGCCGAAACGAGAACCCAATTCTCGTTTCATCGCGCATAGCCGGCTAGGCGTTTTCGGCGACAGGAGCGCCGAGGGACACTTCTCTAGCACCGGAAATCCAGATCGCACGTCATTTCCGCGAAAGCGGGAATCTGGAGATTGGACATTTTTCAAAGTATGAGGTTCACCAAGAAATGCATCGCTATCGCTGTTTGCTCTTGGGAGAGGCCCATCTCTACGCTTCGTCGCCAACGATTAGCCTCCAAGCAGCGAAGCGGCAGATGGCGAACGTGGGAGCGAACCTCTGGGCCGCGACCGTTGCTGGACGGGGATTCTGGTCGCCGTTCGGAGGCCGGCTCCCACATTAATAATGTCCAAACTCTTGATTTCCGCGAAAGCGGGAATCAAGGCCTCGATAAGGCTGGGAATGGGGTCTTCAATGAGACGACAAGCGCAACGACAAGCAACGCTGTATTCGATGTCACCCTTTCTGCTGCTCGGCATGACTCTCTGGTGTGTTGCAGGACTGGCCAGTTCGGTAACGACTGCAGATCTCGAGAATGCCGCGGCTCATAACTCGTCTTGGATGACTTACGGCCGCGACTACTACGGCCAGCGCTTTGTTCGCCTCGAACAGATTACTCCTGCCAACATCAACCGGCTGCACGCGGCCTGGGTGTTTGCTACAGGCGGCGAGAATGGTGGCCTGCAGGCTACGCCGCTGATTCACGAAGGAGTGCTTTACGTTTCGGCCGATGGCTCACGCGTGTTTGCGCTCGACGCCCGCACCGGGGTCAAAAAGTGGGGCTACGATCCAAAGACATCGGACGAGGCCAGGCGTGTCTACTGTTGCGGCATCATCAACCGCGGCGTCGCGCTTTGGGGGGAATTTGTGTTTGTCGGCACGCTCGACGCCCGTCTCGTCGCCCTCCACAAACACTCGGGCCAAGTCGCTTGGGAAACCAAAGTCATCGATTGGCAGCAAGGCTACAGCATCACTGGGGCGCCGCTCGTGGTCAAGGACCAAGTGTTGACCGGCGTGGCAGGAGGCGAGTTCGGAATTCGCGGATTCGTCAAAGCATTCGATGCCAGGACCGGAGTGCTGCGCTGGACCGCCTATACCATTCCCGGTCCGGGGGAGCCCGGCAACGAAACCTGGCCTGGCGAAACCTGGAAGAACGGAGGCGCCCCTACGTGGACTACCGGTGTCTATGATCCAAAGCTCAATCTCGTGTATTGGAACACGGGCAACGCTGCGCCGTGGAACTGCAGGGTGCGCAGAGGCGACAACCAGTGGAGCGCAGCGACAATTGCACTCGATGCCGACAGTGGCCAAATCAAGTGGGGCTTTCAATATACCCCCTGGGATTGCTGGGACTATGACGCTGTGAGCACGCCTGTGCTGGCGGATGTCGTTCTTGGGAATCGGGGTCTGACGAAAGCTCTGTTCCACCACGATAAGAATGGCTTCTTCTATGCGCTCGATCGCACCAACGGCAAGTTCATCTACGGCGAGCCGATCGTTCCAGACATCAATTGGGCTTTCGGCCTGGACCCCAAGACGGGCCGTCCCAACGTGAACCCTGACATGATCGCTGAAGCGGGCGGGAAGGAGGTTGGTCCGATCATTCCCAGCCTCGAGGGCGCCATCGACTGGCAGCCGCTGGCATACAATCCGGATCTCGGCTGCTTGTACTTCATGTCTAACCAGTGGGCCATGGGCTACAAGTTCTGGGACAAAGACAAGTTCAAACCGCCCACCCATGGTGAATGGTATCTGGGAGCGGATTATCAACAGTATCTGACCAGCAAAACGCCGGGCAATTTCGTGGCTTTCGACGTAGTCCAGCGCAAGGTGCTGTGGCGAGCCGTGAGCCCAGCGCCCTTCTGGGCTGGCGCGGTGGCCACCTCCACGGGGCTCGTTTTCACGGGCGACATGCGTGGCTACTTCATGGCGCTAGACGCGCGCACAGGAGCACTGCTGTGGCAGTTTCAAACCGGTTCAGGCATTATGGGCAGCCCTATCACTTACGAGCTCGACGGGAAGCAGTACCTTGCCGTGCCTTCAGGCGGCATTGGCGGTGACATGATGTTCTACTATGCGGAACCCAAAGCCGGTAACATTTGGGTCTTTGCCTTGGACGGCGGGCAGAGGGCGCCTGCACCGCCAGGCACGAATCTGACGACGATCAAAGGCGCTTTGCCGCGAGTCGGAGAGCCGGGACACACGCTGGGTGGCCGAGTGCTGCCTGGCTACGGCTTCCCGCCGGCCGAAGGCGGTGAACCCCTGAAAGGAGTTTCGCCGCCGATGCCAACTGGAACCACTCAATCCAACCCGTTTCTCGGGCAGGCCAAGGCCATTAGCCAAGGGGAGCAGAGTTACCGGGACCGTTGTATGGGCTGTCACAAGGCCGGAGGCGGGAGTGGCCCAAGTTTGTTCAGGACGAAACTCAGCGCGTCGCAATTCCTCGAGGTCGTGGCAAGGGGCCGGAAAGGCACGATCATGCCCCCGTTCGGTGCCGTGCTGACGCCCGACCAGATTTGGGAAATCCACGCCTTTGTGGCGTCGCGTGACAGCCTGTGATGCAGCTGACGGGACGAGGCGTCGCTCAGCTGCGAAGAGGATCCAGCATGGCAAAATGCCCATGCCACGTGCATCGGCTTCCAGTCCCTGCAGCCGTCGCTCCCGCGTAGGTTCGTCACCCCGGCGGATAGCAAGCCTGGGCGGGAGCCCAGGGAGGGTTGAAACTAGCGCTTGAGTACGGGCACCGACGGGAAGCCTGGATTCCCGCTTCCGCGGGAATGACGACATCGTTGGCGCCGGGAACGGGGCACGGCTGACAAGCCGGCCCTAGTCGCGAAGGAGCGGGGAAACGTGCTCGGAACCGGGAAATCGATGGAATCTTTCGGCGCCGTTCCACGGCAGAAAGGCTCGTCTGGTCTGGCCTTGCGAGTTTCGCGACAGAAACTAGTAATACTAGGTTAAGTAATTATTGACATTCTTCCGAGGTGGATGCACACTGGATGCATGACACCTCAACAATTGAAAGCTCTCGATCGCCGATTGACCTCCTTCTTGGAAGACTTGCTGGCCC
>VFZK01000501.1 GCA_016871215.1 Acidimicrobiia bacterium
CGTCGTTTTGGCATCCGCGCATCATGCCAAGTTTTTTCTCAATTACAATCGGTTTCTCCCCCTGATCTGACGGCCCTTTCGGGGGTCTTGAGGGGGCACTTTGACCCACACGATTCCACGAAGAGCCGTTGTTTATTTTGCAAGGAACCATAACCCAAGCAGCCTGTGGAAGGTTCCGATCGCGGGAAGTAAGGAGAGTGTGGTTTTCGATTTCTCTCGGTTTCAGTCAAAAGACTTCATAGTCACTGATCAACGGGTCTATTTCGCTGAGTGGTGGGAACCCTTTGGTGACCACCTATTCCTTTGATCCCAACAGCGGTGACCTCACTCAGATCGATCTGATACCACTCCCTACGTGGTCTTCAGTTCACCCAGTAATCGTCGGGCTTGTCCAGGGCGACGTGTTTGTCGACATTGTGAGACGAGATCTCTTCCGCCGGCAGCAGGATGCTTTTGGGGACAGACTCGCCTTTGAAGATCCGAATGAGGGCTGTGACCGACTCCCGGCCATGTAAGCGCGGTGGATGTAGAACAGTGAATTTCCCGAGACCGGCTTTGATCATCTTCAACCCGCCGTTGTAGCCGTCGAGCCACGTCAGAAAAGGGCGCCCTGCCCGGATCGTCTCGTCGCTCAGTCCCGCCGCGCGCAGCGCCTGGATGCCGCCAACCGCCATCTCTCCTCCGTCGAAGTGGATACCGTTCAGGTCCGGATTGGCCGTGAGGATGTTTTCGGTAACCCGCTGCCCGCTCGCCCTAGACCAGTCACCGGCTTGACGAACCGCTCTGACGCCGGGATGGGCTTTCAGCAGCGCATCGTACGCCAGGTTTCTCTCCACCGCCGGACCAGCGCCTGGAATGCCCTGCACAACGGCGATCTTCCCGCGGCCGCCGACGAGTTCGAGCAGTTTGCCCAGGCCCTTGGCTGCCATGCCCCGGTTGTCGCTCGAAACGAAGGTCGTGTACCGGTTGCTCGCCACCTTGCGATCGACGATCACCGTTGGGACTCCTTCCGCAGCGCACTGCTCGAGGATGGAACTCGCCACATCAATCGTCGTGGCGCCGATAATCAGGCCGTCCACGGCTCGGGCCAGCAGGTCTTCAAGGTCTGCAACCTGCTTCGCCGGGGAGTCGTTGGCGTCGCTTGTCAGCAACTTGATATTTCCGGAGCTCGCGATCGCTTCCACGATGGCTTCACGCAAGGCAACTCTCCAGGTATTGGTGAGGGAGGCATTGCTGAAGCCGACCGTCCAACGTTTACGAAGAAAGTCTTCTGACCGGTATCGCTGGCCAAGAACTGGACGCCGTGCGCTGGCAACGATCGCGAAACCGAGTGCCACGTCCCGAATCATTTCCCGCCTGGACAGTTTCATTCTTGCTTTCATCGTCGAGGCCCTTTCGAAGTCTGTTGCTACAGGCGCCATCCTGCATGGAAAGATGCCCATGCTTGCAAGCCTCCAGCTTCCCCGGCACCAGCGATCTAGTGTCGGACCGCGCTGGCGTGCGTCACTACGAGCGCATCGATGGCTTTGAAATGTAGAAACTCCAGAGTGAAGCACGTGAGTGCTTCACCTGGAGTTTCTACCTGACTTTTGCACTCCAAGATAGGAGCCTGTTCCAAAGGCCTTCCAGACTATGGTTCTCGACACAATGTGCGACGAACCAATTCCCTTCCCTGGGAGGGGCAGAAGCCGAAGGCTTCGGGGTGGGTAGCGCCCACGAAGAACCCACCCCTGCGCTCCGCGCCACCCCTCCAGGGGAGGGGATTTTTGAGCAGCCATCGAGCAACGTGCAAAATTCAGTTTCTACATTTCTAGTCTTGCATGGGCAAGATGCCCATGCAACGTGGCACGCACTTCCAGTCTCGGCTGGAAATTGAACAGGTAGTGTGGGAGCCGGCGAGCGGTGTCCGCCAACTCACGGTCGCGGCCCAGAGGTCCGCTCCCACATTCTGAAATCTACGCCGCATTCATCGTTTGATTCTCTCGGCAGCAAAATGGCCGTTTCACCGTTGCCCACTCTTACGATCGCCTTTGTGGGAGTTGTTGTCGCGTCCACCCCAAAAGCTGGCACCGCAGCGTGGTCAAATGTAGAAACTCCAGAGTGAAGCACGTGTGTGCTGCACCGGGTCGTTGACCCGGCGCTGAAGCACGTCGCTGCGTCAAGCTGAACTGCTAGGCTAGAGCGTCCCAACCAGAGCTTCCTGCCCGCCGGTGCTTCGAGCGGCGCGTTTGAGTCCAGCGGCACGCGCTGTTCGGAAACAGAAGCCGCCGCCAACAGGGCGTACCACACGCCTCCCGGTCCTGGTACCTGCCGTCTATCTCCGCCCAATCACGGAAGAGCGAAACCGTACCGCTGCAGCACCGCCTGCCCCTCCGCCGAGAGCAGGAATTCGACGAACTGCCGGCACGCCACAATCTGACGGGCGCGTTTCAGAATGCAAACGGTCTGATCGATCGGCGCGTGCGCCTGCGGCTCGATGGGTACGACGCGCCCGTCCCGGCCCGTTGCCAGAGACTGTGCGACAACTGCGGCATCCACGTTGCCGGTTTGAGCGAACTGAAAGGCCTGAGCGACATTTTCCGCGAAAACGATTTTTTCTTTCATTGCCTCCCAGAGCCGCCCGTGCTCCAAGGCTTCACGCGCCGCTCGGCCGTAAGGCGCATGCTCAGGATTGGCAATCGCGATTCGGCGGATCGCCGGGTTTGCTAGATCAGAAACTGTCTGGAGCGGAACCGGGGCATCCTCTCGCTGCCAGACCGCAAGCCGGCCAATGGCGAACACCTGGCGACTTCCCTCCACCACCAATCCAAGCGATTCCGTCCGGTCGACAAAACTCCCGCTGGCGGAAGCAAAGAGATCGAACGGCGCCCCGTGTTCAATCTGTTTCGCGAGCAAGCCCGAAGAGCCGAAAGTGAAAACGGCTTTGATGGCTTTTTTGGATTCCAGCAGGCCGCCAATCTCGGAAAACGCCGGAGTCAGATCGGAGGCTGCCGCTACATGAATTGTAGTAAGGGGCGAAGAACCGTTCGGCAGGCGATGCTGTGCGCACGCCACACAAGTACAAAGCGAGGCCCACACATACAGCCACCGGATAGCCATTTAACCTGAACGCTCCCTTGGTTCGCGGCGGATGTTCGCAGAGGCCAAGCGGGATTGTCAAATTCCCGAGGTCTCGTCAACGGTCAGGCCTCCCCGCCTCCCATAGGTGTTAAGTTAAGGATCTGGGATTTTCATATTGGGAAGCTGTCGAAGTTAAATTTCTCGACGGCGTCGAGCTGTTGGAGCGAGGTCGGTCGGGAGGGCTGGCGGCATTTCAAACAGGAACGGAGCAGTTGGGGCAGCTGTTGGAGCAGACAGCGGGTGAAGTGGAGCGGATGGAGGC
>VFZK01000502.1 GCA_016871215.1 Acidimicrobiia bacterium
GTCGAGCTGTTCTTCAAGTGGATCAAGCAACATCTTCGAATCAAAGCGTTCTATGGAACCAGCGAGAACGCCGTCAAGTCTCAAGTCTGGATCGCCGTTTCCATTTACGTCCTAGTCGCGATCGTGAAAAAACAGCTCAATCTCAACTTCAGTCTCTACACAATTTTGCAAATTCTGAGTCTGACTTTGTTCGAAAGAAGGCTGATTTTACAGGTACTTTCAGAGATTGAGCCCGCACCTGCTCAGCGGCCTATGAGCAAACAACTGAACCTATTCAACTTATAGTTGGACACTAGTGATTTGCTATTGGTTATTGACGATTGGCGATCGTTTTCAGCAACCCGGTAGAAGATGGCAAGTCGCCGATGACCGATCGCAAATCGGTTCCCTTACCGCTGGCTCCGGGTTGGTACATAGATTCGGCTGGTCGCGTTCATTCCCAGCCCTGCCAGCCCTGCAACCAGGAAACTGGCTGCAAACAAGACGAACGCTTCATGCCAATCCTGATTGACGTCCCAGGATTGCACGACCCAGGTCGCCAAGACAGGGCTGATGCCCGCTCCGAAGTTACCCCACATGTTCCCCCAGCCTAGGACCGCGCCGGTGTGCGACCCGCCGACGTCTTGCGCGTAAGCCCACACGCAGGAGACACCCAGGTCTGTTGCAAACGCCACCACTGCAAATGCGGCCGTCAACATCACTGGCGAGTCGATCCACAAGCAAGACAGGAAGACGGCAGCAGCCAGCAGCCGTGAAACTCCCAACGGTAGCGCCCTTCCCCAGCGCACTCCCAGGCGGCGCGTAACCCAGTCTGTCAGCCAGCCGCCCAGTAACATGCCACCCATTCCCACGAACAGCACGACTGAAACCATCTGTCCGCCGGCTGCGGTCTCAACCCGCTTTACCTCGCTCAGGTACCTCGGGAGCAAGGTAACGAAGAACGCCCAGCCCATGTTTGTTCCGAACTGCGACAGGCAGTTCAACCACATGCTGGAATTGGCCAGCAGTGGCAGGACGGAAAAACGCTCGGCGCTGGCCCTTTCAAGCCGCTCTTCAGAGGGCTGTGCATCGGCGATGAGCCGGCGTTCCGCCGGATTACAGCGATGATGTTCGTCAGGCCGGTCCCGAACGATCGACCAGACCAGCCAGGCGAGAGCGCAGCCGGCCAACCCGTACCCGATGAGCGCTGCGCGCCAACTCCCTGTTGTGCTGAGGATCATGACGGTCAGCAGCGGCGCGATCGCTCCACCCACGCGACCTCCCAGGGCTACGGTGCTGCTGGCCTTGGCGCGATCGGGAAAAGTGATCCAGTGCTTCAAGAGCCCGCCGCTGGTCGGATACGCGCCCGCTTGTGCCAACCCGAACCCGACTCTTGCCAAAAGAAGAGAAACGAATCCACTTGCCAAACCTGTGGCAGCTGTGAAGGCCGACCAGAGAACCACGTACGCCGAAAGCATTGCGCGCGGGCCAAACCGGTCGGCTAACCACCCGCCGGGCACTTGCCCAAAAGCGTAGGCGAAGAAGAAGGAGCCAAGAATCCAGCTGTTCTGAATGTTGCTCAGTGGAAGGTCTGCTTTGAAGGAAGCGGAATCGACGATCTTTGCGATACAGACACGATCCAGATACAAAAGCAGCGAGGCCAGCGTCGCGGCCGTCAGAACCCGGTATCGAACCTTTGAAGGCTTCTGCACGCCTGTCTCTTCTATCAGTCCAGCAGGTTTGGTCATCGATCGCTCTCCATCTTTCCACCGGCGCTGCGGCTCATCGAGGTCCAGGAATAGCTCGGCACTTCTCGCTCAGCTGCCGTCTTCTTGAGCGGGAAGGCAAGTTCGATAACCCTCGGAGAGCGTGCTACAGACCTTCGTTCTGCGTCGACGATCCGCAGGCTGCCGGCAAGGCTCGGTTAGCAGTATCTTCTAGGCAGGAACCAGCGCCACTGACCCTTGGCGATCAGGCGACCGTAGTACGACTGCCTGACGCGGGCCACGCGCCTGCGGGCCAACCGCTCAACCCCAACTCCTGAACTGCCAGATCTCCGACTCGGTCCGTGCGACCTCACCATTTTCTCGCTTGACTTCGCCCAAAGGGCATCAATTAGAATTTGGCATCAAGCGTTCTTTCTAGTTCGCGTTCGAGTTCTTGTCACGAGAAACAAGGTTACTTGCTCTCTCTTCAGAATTGTTGGAGCTAATTTAGATCTCCGACTGTTGCGTGCCAGCGGCTGTGGTCCGTTGGAAGAACCCAAGCTTTCCAGCCGGGACTAGGGAATCTCAACCTTTGTGTCTCCCAATCCCCGGACACGGTGTCTCAGGCGAAGTCCAAGTGCGTGAAACATATCACGCCAACTCTTGAAGATAAGGAGAAGATTGCCATGAAAGCGTCGAATCTTGAGTCACTCTGGTCGTCGGGGTTTTCGAGACGCGCCCTGTTGGCCTTGGCGCTCCTGCTTTGCTGTTTGCTAATTCCGCCTCTGGCAGACGCGCAGGATTTCACCGGGTTGCGAGGTGCCGTTACCGATCCTTCGGGCTTGCCCGTTCCGGCTGCCAGCATCAAGGTCACTCAGGAAGGATCTGGATTCACCAAGTCAACCGCTTCGAATGAACTGGGCGAATACGAACTCAGAGGCATCTTGCCCGGCACGTACACGATGGAAGTCGAGGTGCGAGGCTTTAAGAAGTACATCAACCAAGGAGTCATTGTTTACTCCAGAGAAGTTCGGCGAGTGGACGTGCAATTGACGATCGGCGAGTTCACCGACAGCATATCGGTCAAAGAGCAAGGCGCCGTGATTCAGACCGACACCTCGTCCATCACGAACCTTCAGCCGCGGGCCGAAATCTACACCGTGAACTCGGTCACCAGCCTGGTCTATTCGGTGGGCAACATTGCGGGATTCGAAACACGCAACCAGGTGCGGGGTCTTTTTGCCAATAACATGGCCACCGAGCAGGATGGAATTCCCCTCCAGGGCTGGGGTGTACACCTCAGCAGTTTCAAATCGCCCCCTGAGTTTCTGAAAGAGGTTCGCCAATCGACTGTCAATGCTTCCGCTGAATACCGCACCGCCACTGCCGTCTCGGGGGTCGGCAAGAGCGGACAGAACCGCCCCCATGGCGAGGCTTTTCTCAATTGGAACCATCCCCGTCTCCATGCGCTGCCCGTGAATCAGCGGGTACGACCTGCCCAGAAGCCACAAGAAGTGTTTGGCTCTTACGAATTCGGCGGGCCCGTCTATATTCCCAAGGTCTACAATGGGAAAAATAAGACCTTTTTCTATTGCCTCTTCAGGAAATCGAGTGGGTAAAAATGAGCATGTTAGAGTTTTGGGAGCATGCATGTAAGGACTTTGAGGCGTAGATATTCTTGATCGTGCAGTCCGTA
>VFZK01000503.1 GCA_016871215.1 Acidimicrobiia bacterium
GCCGGCACGGCGACGGCGGGGCAGCCCGCGCAGCCGCCGCAGGGCCAGCCGGGGCCGCGCGGCCCGCGTCCAAACCTGATGGTGTTCCGCCTGGAACGCCGACCGCTCGAAAGACTTCTCCGTGTCGACGGGGCGTGCGATCTTGCCTCTCTCCTGCGACAGGACTGCTGGTGCAATGCAACCCGCGGCGAGCAAGGCTGCCAGAATGATGCGGTTAAGCGCAAGTCTCATCGAATCCATCCCCGTGAAGAAACCGAACTCCGGCGCCAAACTTGGCGCCGGCAGTTGCAACTACGAACCCACCCTTACTCAATTTCAATCTCACGACCCAAGATCACGCGAAATCCGTAGTCCGTGTAGGCGTAGTCGGGAGCGAGACTACTTCGCGCAGCGCATCGGCTGACCTTAACCCGATGCCGCCAAGCGCCGCCACGAGAGGCCCGACGCGGGGTAGGCGACAAATTCACCGGATTGCAAAGCGGTGCCTTGCGGTAGTACTCCGGATCGTACCAATCGAGGCACCACTCGTGAATGTTGTCGCCCAAGTCGTACAGGCCCAGGCGGTTTGGGGGTCGAAGAGCGACACGGTGTGGACGCGGTTCTTGCCAGCCAGTGCGATAGAACTCGACCGTCTCGGGTGCCTCGTCGCCCCAAGCATAAAGCGCTCCCTCCCTCCCATCTCGAATCGCCCATTCCCACTCTGCCTCGGTTGGGAGTCGGAACGAAAACCCTCTTTCGGAGCTCAGCCATCGGCAATACTCCATCGCCCCGAACCATGTGACAGCCACGACGGGCTGGAGTGGGTGGTTGAAACAAGGATCGTTGAACGCCGACGGCATCTGCCGGCCTGTCGCGTTGGAGAAGGCTCCGTATTGGCGGTTAGTGATGGTCGTAGCACTCATCGCGAAGGCATCGACCGAGACTCGATGCACAGGGTTCTCATCGGCTCGACCGGCTTCGCACCCCATCCAGAATTCCCCAGCTGGAATCTCCACCAAATCTGGCATCGGCGCTTGACGGACTGTGCGCATCGTGGATTGAGCCAATCCTATCTTCATCTGCCTCCGTCTGCGATGCTCGAGGCTAAGGCACATGAATTCTAGCACAAACAGGCCAGCCCTGAGATGCTCAGCCTGGCAGGACCGCCCAGGAGCCGGACTCTAGGGTGGCTCCCCGCTGGCAGCAGACAAGCAACCCTTCGGCAGCCCACAGACTCAGAATCGTCTGGATTTTGAGACTGAACCGCCTGCGGACGCTCTTCAGGGAAGTAAAGCTGTCCTTAACGGTTGAAGCGCTGGCAGCTCGGTTCATGCCAACTCAGCAACTCGGAAGAGAGCTTGGACTCCGCGCGGTGGAACGAACCATCAGACTCGGAGCGGGTTAGGAAGCCGTCGAGATCCAGGCTTCCACCCACTGGCGTGATCGATTATGATACCGGCTTTCTGGCGACAGGCGTGCCGGTCTCGACTCAGAGCCTGCCACGCCATGAGCGCGGTCCCTGCTTCGACCACGATGGGCTCGACGAACGCCAGTGCCGCTAACGATCTGACTGTGACGACGACAAGGAGATCCCATGACACCCGCTCGCTTGAAACTGCAGTTCGCACTTATCGGAGTTTTGTCCTTGATTCTATTCACGAGCGCCTCCTTCGCGCAAAGAGTAGAACCAACTGCTGAGAACATCGGCAAAGGTGAGACTATCTTCAAGAAACACTGCCAGGCTTGCCATGGCGCCACCGGCATGGGTGATGGGCCCGCCGGAAAACGGATGAATCCGAAGCCATACAATTTCCGGGACAAGGAGAAGATGGCAGGTCACACGGATGAGCAGCTTCTCAAAGCCATTACGAAAGGCGAAGGGCCCATGCCACCCTTCGAGCGGAAGCTAAGAGAGAACGAGCGCTGGATGGTCCTTCACTACATTCGGTCGCTGTCGAAGTAGCTGCTCGCCGAACAGCCAGGGCGGTGGAGGCCAGAGGCATCGTCCTGCGCGGCGCAGCCGGCCAAAGTTGTCAGTTTGACTGCTCTATGCAGAAAAGGGTGTTCTGCCCTCGCAGGAAGAGTTGTCCACCTGCAATCGCGGGTGTCGCAACGAAGAATTGCTCCTCCAACGTGTTGGTGGCCAAAACCTCGAACTTCTCTCCCATCTTGAGCACGACCACATCCCCATCTTCCGTCGCAATGTAGAGTTTTCCGTTGGCGCCGACGGGAGAAGACTTGATGTTTGTGGCCTTTGGCAAACGCACCTGCGAGTAGTAGGCCTTGCCGGTCAAAGGATCCAGGCAACTCACCATGCCGCTGTCAGTCACGAAGTACAGCTTGTTGTCGTGCAAGACGGGTGACGCGGTGTAGGAGTTGCCCCGAGAGTTCGTCCAAACGACCGAGTCAGATCCGGTGAGGTCGCCTCTGCGACCCAGCTTGATCGCCATCAGGTTTGGTTCGCGGTGCCCGCTCATCACGTAGACCCGGTCGTCCTGCTGCACGGGCGTAGGGATGGTGTTGCTCCCAAGACCGGCACATTCCCAATTGAGCTCCCCCGTCTTGAAGTCGTAGCTGCGAACCGCGCGGGTAGCGCTGACGACGATTTCTTTCCTCCCATGTACCTCCACCACCAACGGCGCTGACCAATTGCTGGGCCCGTCTCGCTTGGCTCTCCACACCTCTTTGCCCGTAGACTTGTCGAGGACGATGAGTGCGTCCTCCCCCTCATGATCAATGTCCAAGATGAGAGAGCTTCCGTGCAGTACCGGGGCAGTCCCTTCTCCAAAAGCAGCGCGCATCGCCATCCGCACCCCGAGGTCCTTGTTCCAGACAAGATTCCCTTTCAGGTCGTAACAGTAGATCCCACGCGAGCCGAAGTAGGCAAACACATGCTTGCCATCGGTGACGGGTGAGTTTGAAGCGAAGCTGCCATAGAGGCGATGATAACCTTCATGCGGAGTGGCAACGCGCGCGGTTTTCTGCCAAAGAACCTTCCCTGTTTTGCGGTCAAGGCTGATCAAGTCGAACCGATGATCCACCAGCGGACCGGCTCCGCCTCCTGGTCCTCGCCTTGCGCCAGGCTCGCCGCCAGTCAGCGAACTCGCAACCTTCTCAGCTTGTTCCGAACCGGTCGGGACCGCAGTCGTGACGAAAACCTGATTACCCCACAAGACGGGAGAGGAGTGCCCACGGCCTGGGATATGGCTCTTCCACTTGACATTCTTCGAGTCGCTCCAAGTTGTCGGCGCATCGCCGCGTGCCATGCCGGTTTCGAACGGTCCACGCCAACGAGGCCAGTCGCCGGCACTGCCCACAGCTTCGACTCCCACGTCAGAAACCGAGGCCGCAACCCCTAGTGTATTGTCCAACAACTAACTGGGCAATAACAGGAAATTAGTT
>VFZK01000504.1 GCA_016871215.1 Acidimicrobiia bacterium
CGCCGACTCAGCAAGGACTACGAGTATTTGCCCGAAACCAGTGAGGCTTTCATCAAGATCGCCATGATTCACCTGATGCTCCGCCGCCTGGCGCAGCATTCAGAGGGTTTTTAAACACCCTCTGAGGGACCCATCTCGCGGCTGCGCAGTAGAATTTGGTCAGGCTTCCGGATCGCAGACTGCCGTGGGGGAAAGTTCTTCTGCTGTGGCTGAGGTGGATGCACGATTCCCGCCGAGTCTCCTGACTCGTCGCGCCGATGCAAAGCCATTGTCCTCATCAGGTGCTTTGGCCTCGATCGGACTGCGAGATGGAACAACTCTTCTGCATGCAGCTCTTTTCGAAAGCACACTTGAAGGAGAACTCTTCTATGCGAAGTATGATCCGACAGTCTGTAGTACTTCCGGCGCCAGCGAGCGCTCTGCTCGACATGTATTTGGATTCTCAGACGCACGAGGCGATCACGTGTGCACCGGTGGTGATCGGCAGCGCCGCCGGGTCCGAATTCAAGGCTTTCAATGGCGTTCCGACCGGTACGATCTTGGCCGTCGTACCGCCCACTCTCATCGTCCAGTCCTGGCGGTCTTCCAAGTTTGAGCCGACCGACCCCGACTCGACCTTGATCCTCAGCTTCCAGTCGGCAGGTTCGAGCGGGCGAATCGACCTCGTCCATTTGGATGTGCCGCCGCAGGACTACGAAGGAGTGAATGAAGGTTGGGAGAAGTACTACTGGATTCCCTGGCAGCAGTGGCTCGAACGCGGAACGATTCAGCGTTAGCCCGTCAGACAAGTCAGTACGACGGTTGGGTGCTCGCTTTGGAATGCGAGCTTCTGTAACCAAACTCGTCAGCCCGGACTCATTCGGTTCCCGCGCACTCTCGTTTGAGAGGACAAAGGCCACAAGATCGATTGCCAGTGGGAGTTCATACGTAGGTTTTTCAACTCGCGAGACCAGACAGGAGTTGAGCTGATGCTTATTCGTAGAATCGGGTTGCTGTGTTGTTTGTCGATTTTGCCCTCTCGCCAACCATCGCCTGCAGCAGTTGTGCAAAAGCTGCAGGCGGGCGAACCAGCACTCGAATGGGCGGACGTCGATGTCAGCGCAGACATCGAGTATCTCGATGCCGGCCGAAAAGAGAAATTGGATCTCTATCGGCCACGATCGGGAGCCCCACGACAGCGTTATCCCGGCATTGTGGTTATTCACGGTGGCGGCTGGAAGGGCGGGAGGAAGGGCGACAAGCGCGAACAGAATATCGCATATTCTCTGGCTCGAAGTGGCTATGTTTGTGCCAGCATCGACTACCGGCTGTCACGCTTCGGCGACCCGCCTTCCTGGCCTCAGGCACTCTTCGATTGCAAGTCGGCAGTTCAGTTTCTTCGACGATTTGCGGATCGCTACCAAATCGATCCGGATCGCATCGGTGTGATCGGCGGCTCTGCTGGCGGCCATCTGGCTCTCATGGTTGGTCTGACGGATCCTGCCGCGAATCTGGAACCGCCGTCGCCCTACGCCGGAGTTCCCAGCCGGGTGCAGGCCGTGGTCGATCTTTACGGACCCACCAATCTGCTCACGTGGCAATGGGATCAGATTCCGGAAATCGTTCCACTTTTGCTTGGTGCGAGCCGCTCGAAAGATCCGGCTCTCTGGACGAGTGCTTCACCCGTGCACTACGTCACGAGCGACGACCCACCGGTTTTGATGCTTCACGGCACAGAGGATTCGGCCGTGCCTGTGGACCAGTCGCGAGAGCTTCGGTCGAAACTTGTCGAGAAAGGCGTCCGTCATCACTTAGAAGTCATCGAGAAAGCAGAGCACAGCTTCGATCTTCAGCCGCCACAAAAGGACCTGCGCCCGCTTGTGATCGGGTTCTTCAACACTCACTTGAAGAAAGCCAAAGAGTGAGCCTCCGCTGGAACTGCCAAGAGTTACAAGCCGCAGACCTGCAAACCGCGCGCTACGAGAACCTGGCGCCGCAGTGTGCCCTGCCGGTTGCCCCTTTCGCCTGATCGCCAGCTAGTCACTCCGGCTCGACGAAGATCTCGATCTCGTCGATGACGATCTGGCTTGAACCTTGGGGATCACCCTTGACCAGGTCTACGCTGAACACGTTCTCGCCCCACTGAAGCGGCAAGCCCTTGAGCTCGAACCAGCGGGTTGAGAAACTCGGTTCTGGCTGCTTTCTGAAATCAATGCGACCCTGCTCGGGAATCGTCTTCACGGAGCGGCCTTCGACCGTGTGAACGTGCGCCCAATCGACGGGCGCCTTGCTGGCTCGCGTTCGGCCGATCGCCGCGTCGGGAACCCGATGCCCATTCATCTTCACTGCCAGCTCGTCATCGTCGGTCATACCGAACCCACGGAACACGAACGTTGACCCGTGGCTCTGCTCCATATCTTCGTAGAGGTTGAAGCGATACTCGCTTCTTGGCGACGGCGTCTTCCGGTCCAAGATCATTTGGTTGGCTTTCATGGCCCCAGTCGAAGTCAGCCCATCGGCTCCAAAGCCGGTGAGGCCTGCCCAGGTTGGGTCGAAGATATAGTGCCGTTCACCGGCTGACACTCTCGCAGGATCCCGCAACTGGTGAAAAATGCGCATTAGCTGCGGATAAAACGGCGCATGCCAGAACGTGGTGAAGTTGTTGTAGATCGAGATCCCGTCGGCGCCCGCACCATACACAGTTCTGGCAAAAGCTCGCTGGCTGGCGGGGCTGAGGGGGATCTGATCCAAGCGCCCTCTGGCACGCACGCTGGACCATGGCAGCAATCCTGGGTAGAGCATGCACTTTGAGTTTCGCGTCAACGCGGCAAATTCTGCATACGGAGCACTGAAATCGGTGTACATCACGTCGGCAGGGCTCAGATAGTCAATCGATCCCTGAGAGATCCAGGCCGGAACGTCGAGTCCAAGATCCTGGCACTCCTTCAAACTCGAAAAAACGCGTGCTCCTAGCAGAAGCTTTTTGTTTTTGGCCTTTCCACGCTGGTCCAGCATGAGGCGAATCTTGCGGACCAGATCGGTCATCAGATGGGCGCGTTCCCTGCCTTTGTTAACTGGAAAGTAAGCATGGTCTCGAAAGCACATCTCGATGCCGTCGACCTCGAAACGAGAGACAACTTCCTCCATCTCAATAGTTGCGAAAGTACCAGCACTAAGTGGTCTCTGCTGCATACTTAGTCTCAGCAAGTTGGAAGAAAGACAGAATCAGTTGACGAGAGCGCTGACTCGAAAGCAAGATTGAAAACAACGCCGCTTTGAACTCCGCCTTGGTGGCCACAAACCGTTTCGCCAGCCGCGCCTTGGCATGGTTCCAGACCTGTTCGTCCGGGTTGAGTTCCGGAGCGTAGCTGGG
>VFZK01000505.1 GCA_016871215.1 Acidimicrobiia bacterium
AAGCTTACCGTCATGCGTCTACCCAAACCCGACCCGCAGCAACGGCGCATCCTCGCTGCGCTTCGGGTTCCTCTGCCGGTGAAATAGCTTGTAGTCAGGCGACTCCGTGCCTGCGATTGCGATGGAACCCTCGCCAATCCTGACATTGCCGGGAAAGTCGTCGCTCCAAGCTAAAGGAAGATCCGCCTGATGTCGCGGTCACGCTGACTGACTATGCGTCACTCCTGAGAAAAACGAACAGAAGTTCAGAGGCGCGAGAGATGGCAGAGCGAGCCAACCGAATCCAGGCCAAACAGCCAGCCACGAAACTGGCCAACCAAAGTGTACCGGTTAAGGCACTGATGAAAGCATCGCAGAAACCGCGCTGAAGTAGAGCCGCGAGAACGGCGGAGGCAGCAACCCCGCTTGCTACCGCTTTATGGTTCGAAATTGCCTAGCTAGTGCCAGCTTTGCTGCCGCAGTCCAAAACAAGCCTCCTGGGTCCAGCGAAAAGATATGCGACACGATCAGCTGATGGTCGGGCTAGTGAACAGCCACGTGAGCTGAGTCAGTAGCCCGAGGGCCAGCAAGAGATCGAGCTCGACTCACGGACTTACGAAACTTTGACGGGGACCCTGGCGGAGCGATGAGAGCCCTCGCATACTGCGAGTGCCCTCGATCTAGGTTGGGACCACGCTGTCGTGCAGGAACTGATCGGAGAGATAACGCCCGAGCAAGAAGACCTTTCGATCGGGATACCAGAAGATACGCTGGCCACCATGTTCCGTCAGGCTCGCATACATCGACAGCCAGACTTCGTAAAAAGGGCCAACGCCGACTCCAGCGGAGTCGAACAACAACTTGGGACTGCTGAACCAAATCGGCTGGCGCGCTTTCGGCCGGAACTCGCCAACGGCCAGAAACTGGGGACGCCGCCCGCGGTGGTCTCGTGGACCCTCGGCCCCGTAACTGTATCCGTCGTGGTTGTGATAGAAGAGGAGAAAACGGCCATCCCGCAGGGCATAGAGCGGACAGGGAGACCAGGGGTGCAGCATTTCGGTCCCCTGATCACGGTTTAGCAGAACTTCTGGTTTCCTCCATGTCTCTCCGTCGTCTTCCGACACGGAATACCAGATGCGGCCGGTGAACGTCCGCATGGTCAAGAACAGGCGCTTGTCAGGCAACAGCACCAAGCTCGGCTCTTCCGCTGCAAAGGTCGGAAGCTTGCCCGGCTCCGCGGGCCTCGGAGCCACCAGCATACCCTCTGCTTTCGGTAGCCACGTGATCTTGAGCTCGTCGGGCTCAGGACCGAAGTCGATATTGTCGAAGCGCATCAGCTCGGACTGGGACCCGTATTTGTTGGTCTTATACCAGTGCCGGCTGCTCCAGCGCGTAAAGCCAACCAGCACTCGTCCCTGAGAGTCCCGAATCGGCTTCTGCCAGACAATCCAGTTGCAGGGGACGCTGGAATCCGGGTGGTCATACGCCGTGCGGCGAACAGCGATATCGGTTCCTGGACGCCAGGTCCGCCCATCGTCGTCGGAGTATTTGCAGCGCATCACCCCCGTCATGGTCGGCCCACGATCCGCCGCGCCGTTCGAGTTCTTGTTGTAGAAGCAATAGATCCGGCCTGAACGGCTGATCACCGGAAACCCCCAGCTGGCCGTCAATCCGGGGCCTTCGGTTGGCCCATCGATCTCGGAAGGCGCCGACCAGGTCTTGCCGCCGTCACTGCTGCGAGCGCAGACCACTCGGTTGTCAGGCGCGGACTCGGACGTTCCCTGGGTCCAAATGGCCAACAGGTCTCCCTTGGGTGTGTAGTCGACGAGAAAGTGTTCATTGTCTCCATCTCGGCCGCCTGGCTTGGCCGGCAAGTAGACCACGAGGTCAGGGTCTGTTCGCAACCACTCATCGGTGTAGCAGCGATATTGAGTTGGATCCAGCTTTGTCGATCCCAAAGACCGTGTTGCTGCCAGTGCCTTCGACGCGAACGGGAACTGACGAGCGTCTTGTAAAGACGTTCCAATCAAGGCACCGAGAACCTTCAGAGATCTTCGACGGTCCATAGACTGATATCCTTTGGTGAGTTGGCACCTGGCATTTCCAGAAATGATGTTATCTGCGGTTCGTCACTCGCTATCCGCTATTGGCGATTGCTTTCACCCGCATGATCTTGAGATGCAGATCGAGAGGCGCAAACCGCAGTGGACCACCTTTCCAGGGAGTCGTAGATAGTGGATGGCCAATCGACGATAGCCTTTTCATCAACCTCGGCATTGCCTGCGCTGCCTCGACAGTGTATCGTTTCCGAAAATCGCGCAGGGAGGAATTTGATGTCAGGCAAAACGTACACGCACTCATTCAGCACCGATCCGGGTGGGTGGCACAATATCCACAACAATTTCGATGGGCCCAAGCGGCTCGAGATCCGCAATGGCCTGGTCTCGAGAAGCCCTTGGTGGGTCGACTACAACCACGCGCCGCCAGGAGCTGGATATCTCCACATGCTGTACGTCTTGCCGACCAAAGGGCCAGGACTAGGTGAAGCGATCATGGTGGCCGGTGGGCGAAACGGGTTCATCGAAGGAGGGTTTCCCACCGACTTCACAAACGCGAGCCTGACGTTCCGGCTGCAAGGCGAGATCGAAACCCGCGGAGCTAACCTGGTTCTCCTCATCAACAGCAAAATGAACGGCCTCACGGCAGGCTGGGCGCTCACGGGCAGCCCATTGCGCGTGCTGCCTGAGCTCAGTGAACAGACCATCCGAGCGGTGCCAGATCCCAGCCAATGGACGTGCCTGGGTGGGCGCCATGATCGCCAGCGCACCTACGGCAAAGTGGACCTCGATGCGGCCTTGCGCGACGTCAACGGGAATATCATGCTGATTTTGTTTCCTCTGAACGTTGTGCCGATGGGCCCGCTTCACGGTGACCCGCACCTGCTGAGAGCGGGCAAGGACTATCCCGTCTGGATGTCACGGCTGCCGGAAGGCTATGTCGTTCTGAACGACGTCAGAATCGAATTTCCGTGAGAAAAGACAATTTGCTATCACTAGTGTCCAACTATAAGTTGAATAGGTTCAGTTGTTTGCTCATAGGCCGCTGAGCAGGTGCGGGCTCAATCTCTGAAAGTACCTGTAAAATCAGCCTTCTTTCGAACAAAGTCAGACTCAGAATTTGCAAAATTGTGTAGAGACTGAAGTTGAGATTGAGCTGTTTTTTCACGATCGCGACTAGGACGTAAATGGAAACGGCGATCCAGACTTGAGACTTGACGGCGTTCTCGCTGGTTCCATAGAACGCTTTGATTCGAAGATGTTGCTTGATCCACTTGAAGAACAGCTCGAC
>VFZK01000506.1 GCA_016871215.1 Acidimicrobiia bacterium
CCGGCCGCAAAGTAAACTCGAAACTGCCTATTACAAAGCTGATGCTTCCATCCGCAACATCATTGAACTTCTGGAGGCCGCCTGAACTTTGTTGAACTGTTTTTGTTGATGATTAAAGAGGTAAGAATCTAATTAGCCCAGCAACTTCGGAAATCGCTCGCCACACACCGTGGCTGATCGCGCCTTCTGCCTAATTCTGTGGGGCCTATGCAGCGAGACCGAAGCGGCTTCCTCAAAAGAAAAGGGCGATTCTAGCCCAGCCTATGCACAGACCCACGTTCTGAGTCCTGCCCGTGGGAGCAAAACCCTCAGCCAGCTGTACCGGGCCCGCGCAAGAAAGTAAGTTGCGGGTATCAGCCCAATCTAGAAGTAGAACTTCAATCCAAACTGGATGACGCGCATGGGTAACCGAAGGCGGCGAATTTCACCGACACGAGGGGCATCTGGAACAACTGAATCGGCTGACGCCCACGCTGCTTTGCAAATCTACGGGTGCGGGATTCCAGGGGCGGGCGGTGGGTTGCCCGCCTTGCGCTGCGCAGTGTGCAGGTCTGCGGCTTTGGCTGAAACGAGCCGGCATTGGCGGGAATTCAGAACGGGGCGGCTTGGCCACTCCAAAGCAGTTCCAATGTTCGCAGCTACGCCGTTCTTAGCGCCTCAAGGTCCGTTTGGCTTATCCGGGAGTATGCTGCCAGCGCGTCCAGGTTGATCTCGATGCCCAGGCCGGGCCGGCCAGGAATGGCGAGCATCCCGTTCGCGTCGAGTTTCCACCCACCCGCTGCGATCTCATCGATGAACGGCGAGCCGGTCAAGTACTCCACCATTTCCGTATCGGGGAAGGCGGAGGCCAGATGAAGATCGGCAGCCAGCCCTACCGCTGTGTTCCAGCCGTGCGGAATGAACCGCACTCCATGATCCCGTGCTATGCAGCCGATGTGCCGTTCTTCGCTGATGCCGCCCACTTTGGTTACGTCTGGCTGGACGATATCGAAGGCTCCTGCCTCGAGCCAGGGCTGGAACGCCTGCCGCCGCGTCAGGACCTCTCCTCCGGCGATCGCAACACGGGAGTTGCGACGCAGTGCGATGTAGTCCTGCAAGGCGTCAGGAGCCAAGGGCTCTTCGAACCAGGTCACATCGTATTGCGCGAGCATCTCCGCGGTCCGCAGCGCCCATTTGTAGCCTTGCGGCCAGAACGCATCGCTTGCTCCGGCATCGACCATCAGTAGTGAATCGGAGCCGACCGCCTCGCGAGCGGCACGCACGATGGCCTCATCCAGGGCAGGGCTCTTCCTGCCGAATGGCCCCCAACCGATCTTGAAAGCGCGAAATCCCTGCGCCTTGACTGGAAGGAGTTCGTCCGGCATGCGTTGCGGCTCGCGCATCAATAGCGACGCATATGGCCGGACGTTTTCCCGGTAGCGCCCGCCAAGAAGCCGGCCCACGGGTTGCCCAGTGACTTTGCCCAGCAGATCCCACAGCGCGATGTCAATGCCGCTGATGGCGTGGGTGATCGCGCCACCACGTCCCTGCCAGAACGTGTGCTGATGCAGCTTTTCGCTCACTCGCTCCGGCTCGAGGGGATTTTCTCCAAGCCACAAAGGTTTCAACACAGAGAGGGAAGCGCGCACCAGGTCTTCGCTCGTGAACACGCTGCCCCAGCCGGTCAAGCCTTCGTCGGTGCGGACGGCGATCAAGGTATGGACACAGTCTTCGGGCTGAAGTTCGTTAGACCATCCCCCCTCAGGGGTGCGGCCACGCAAGCCATAAGCGAGGATTTCTCGAATTTTCATAGCAGCTGTTTATGGGTCGCGCCGAAAGATCCTGGCTTTCGGCGCAAAAGTTACGTTCTCATCCAGAGGGAAAATGGGCCGGGCGCAGCGGGTGTGGCCGAGGCTCTTCAGGTCAGCGCTGGTCGAGCCCGGTGCATCCACGTTCAGCAACAGCTGGGCGCCTTGCTCGAACATATGCGGCTGGCAGTGGGGTGACTTCACGACGACGGTCTCGAAAGTTGCCGGATCCTGCCCGTGCGCGAGAAACAGGGATCGATCGTAGAGGCTTACAGCTTTGGTGGTTGCCACCAGCGTGATATTCCGCGATTGCAGCACGGCGGTGCGCCCGCTGTTCCACAAACTGCCGTGCGATTCGTTACGGAATAGGCCATCGGATAGCAGGCGCACACGTGCCTCGATCTCGACAGGAGTAAAACGCCGGCGATCGAGGCTTCCGCCCACACGCACGCGCAACGTTCTGCCGATCCCCGCTCGAAAGGCCTCTTCCACTGCCGGAGCATCCACGACAGGGATCAGCGCGGTGCGTCGATAGTTTGCTTCGAGCAGGGCCCGCAGGATTGCATTGCTGTCTCCAGAGGCTCCAGAACTGGTCGCGTCGGCTGCATCGACGAGCACTACCCGTCCAGTGGCTTCGGCAGCCCGTTGCACGCACTCTTCTAAGGACGTCAGGGGCTGGTGCAAATGCTCTCGCATCGCCCAGAACCGATTGGCAACCCTAATAGCTTCGCGCTCCGCCCGTTCCGGATTGTCATTGGTGACAACGAAGGCGTTCGAACCGAGATCCGGAACATCTGTAAACGGATTGCCAATGAACATCCCGGCCGAAAGCCCGCCTTCGCTGTTTTCCACCGCGATGGTTTCGCGCACGCACTGGCCGAAGCGCCCGGTGGCGGTCATGAGTTCATTGCCTCGAACGAGTGCCGGAATGGGAACCCGCGCTGTCGCCGGCCGCACCTCGCCGTTCACAATCCGTAACAGCAGGCGTGCGGCCCGCTCGCCCGTTTGAAAGAAATCAACATGAGGATAGGTATGGTACACGACCGCGGCGTTGGCGTGAGCCAGCATTCGGTCCGTCAGAACGCCGTGCAGGTCCAGCGAGATGACCAGCGGCATTTTTTCTCCGACCCGTTTGCGAGTTTCCGAAAGCAGGTACCCTTCCGCGTCAGGCTGGCTTTCGGCGGCGAGGGCTCCGTGAAGACTGAAGTAAATGGCATCCACACGATCTTTGGCGCTACCTACCGCCTCCAGGAATTCATCGGCGATCCGCTGGAAGCTGGCATCCTCGAGCGTTCCGCCGGAAGTCACGGCACAAGCACTGTAGCCGGGGATTACCTCCACTCCAGCGTGCTCAGAGAAGACGCGCAACGCACCGCCGATCTCCATCCCCACGTTGCGGTGTCGCGCCACCAGGTCATCGCCCCAACAGACGCTGAAATCGTCATAGCGTCCCAGCACGGGATTGAACGAGGAAACTTCCTGTTTGCATTCGTTGACAAGAATTCTGGGCATGGCGTCAAGGGAACCG
>VFZK01000507.1 GCA_016871215.1 Acidimicrobiia bacterium
CCCTAAGATGCGCGCGGGCGATCTTTCCGAGTATGCAGCCTTTCGCGGCATCACGATCAGGGATCCCTTTACGGGGCAGCCTTTCCCAAACAACGTGATACCGGATAACCGGATCAGCCCAATTGCTAAGAATATTATTAAGCTTCTGCCTCAGCCTAATAATGGTCCTGCTGGGGCCTTAGTGAACAACTATAACTGGACGGACTTTAACAACAGTCAACTCGACAACTGGCAGATTGGATTCGATCACCGCATTACGCAGAAGAACAATCTGTCTTTCTTCTACTACCACATCCTCCAGTTTGGTGAGGAGGAGCTGGATGGCAACCCATTCCCGAACGCTGGCTTCGTCGAAGAGGCACGCACGAACGCAATCAGTATTCAGGATAGTCACACCTTTTCTCCCAGGTTGCTGAACGAGTTCGGTTTCAGTTGGAACCGGCAACATGCCGTGTGGGCTCCAGGTCCGATCGAGGGCAAGGATTTCCTTAACAATATTCTGGGGATCACCAACGTCGGTGGACGCAACATTGGAGCGGGCCGTGGTAGTCCGAGAGTGGTGACCCAGACCTTGGGTTCTCAGTTAGGCATTTTGACGGGTGGATACAATCCATTTCCGGCCCAACTCCTTGGAAGCGCTCCGTTCTCCGGTTCCGTTGACTATGAAGACGGGCACGTCGTCCAGGTCCGTGACAACGTTTCGTTCAACACGGGCAAACACCTGTTCAAGACTGGGGTCGAAGTTCGCAAACAGATTCCACACATGCTCAACGGAATAACGGGCGACTCGTTTGGCCGATTCGAGTTCACCGGGAACTTCACGGGCTACGACTGGGCGGACCTTCTGCTGGGGTTGCCCTATACGACCAACATCGATGCCATTCGATCGCAGGTGGAAGCTCGCCAATGGGAGATAGGTGCCTTCGTTCAGGATGACTGGAAGGTGACACCGAATTTCACCATCACGCCGGGAGTTCGATTCCAGCACTACGGGGTTCCGTATGAAGCCAATGGAATCTGGTACAACTTTGATGTGAAGTCGCAACGAGTCGTTGTTCCAGACCAGCGAGCTTTGGCACAAGTGGCAAAGGGATATCCGATCCCCGTGGTGACCGCGAGCGAAGCGGGTTATCCAGAACGGCTCAAGAACTTCAAGTCGTTGCTCATCGAACCGCGTCTCGGGGTCGCGTGGCGGCCTATTGAGAAGACCGTTCTCCGGGCTGCATACGGAATCTATCATGTTCCATTCGCCACCAATTCCGCCTGGGCTACAGCCAATGTTTTTGGAGAAATCGATCGAGCAGGTCTGTTGGCTGGTTTTGCCAACGGTCCCTTCCTGCTGAGTGAACGCTTCACACCCAACGAGATTGTGAACGGTGTTCCACGGTTCACGCTGGCTAGTCCGTTCCCAGTAGGTGTGGGTGGCCTTCAGGACGTCTACTCGGCACCGATCGACGAGCGCAAGAACAACTGGCCGTATGACCAGCAGTGGAACATCACGATCGAACGAGAAATCCCCGGTTCATTTTCCGTCAGGACCTCCTACGTCGGCAGCAAGGGCACCCATTGGCCCTATGTTCGGAATCTGCAGACCCCGGCAGCCAGCAGTCTTCCTTTTAACGCGAACCGTCGACCTTTCGGACCGAGCAGGTTTAGCTCAGTCAACTCGCTTGAACTGGGCGGAAACTCGTCGCACCACGGCCTTGAGCTTGAAGTCACGCGACAATTTTCCTCGGGTTTATACTTACGAGGCTGGTATGGCTGGCTAAAAACTCTCAATGATGTGCAGGCAGGTCTTTTTGGTTCGTCAACCGGGTGGTTTATCGATGACCCGTACACGCGAAG
Organism: Acidimicrobiia bacterium; assembly: GCA_016871215.1. GTDB lineage: Bacteria > Acidobacteriota > Terriglobia > Versatilivoradales > Versatilivoraceae > VFZK01. Next base: position 1,846 of record VFZK01000507.1, read on the forward strand.
CCGAGACAAAGGTTGGCAGGATGGGACTACGCCAAAGAAAAGTCGTTGGGTGGCGGTTTACGACTTGCCGTTCGGCCGCGGTCAACGATTCGCCAACAATGTCGGAGGCTTGAACCATCTGATTGGAAACTGGACGGTTGCGCCTTCGTTCACCATTCAGTCTTCCTCCAGGTTTACACCGATCTTTACTGGTGCAGACCCGGCCAATATCGGCGTATCCAGAGGCAGACCAGACCAGATTTGCGATGCCAATGGAGTGAGTGGTGGGCCAGGGATCATTTGGAATCGCAACTGCTTCAGGGTTCCACCCAACGGTCGTTATGGGAATGCAGCTCGAGGGATCCTGGCAGGACCGACAACTTGGACTGGAGACTTCAACATGTTCAAGCAGTGGTACCTCACGGGCAAAGAAAGCGGACCGTATTTCAAGTTTGAATGGTACGCGACCAACATCTTCAATCATCGGAATGCCAGCGGCCCGTTGGCCGTCGACATTGCGAATCCCAACTTCGGCAGATTCAACCCGAGCGGGAATCGAACGATGTATTTCCGCTTGCGTATTGGGTTCTAGCCTTCCTGGGATTGCCTCCTTGGGCCTGCGAGCTTGAAGTCTCGCAGGCCTTTTTTTTGGCCGTAATCGAGATGCCAAGTGCTAAGCTGTCGCGCCGATGGTGAAGTGAAGCCTGGGGGCTATCAGAAACGCAAGCGCGAGCAACCTTAGGGTTTGTGCGGAACTCTTTCCTTGACCTCTTCCGAAAGCGGCAGAAGACTGCCGCAGTCCACGACGCTGCGCGTAGCTGCACGCAGCTCGGAAGCACGTCAGTTTTGGAGTGCGCCTGTCCTCTGGCGCTTTTGGAGCGGTGAAAGAATTGGTCCGGCGAGGCTCCTGGCGAGCCATCGGAGCAGAAAGCGCCTGCACTGAGGGGCTCGCCGTGCCTGGTCGATTTTGAATTGGGCAGGGGCTCAGCAGTGGGAGCCGGTCTCTCGCTTCTCTCGTTCCTTGAGCTTTGCCGAAAGCGGCAGAAGACTGCCGCAACTCCACGACGCTGCGCGTAGCTACAGGCAGCTCGGAGGCTCGTCAGTTTTGGAGTGCGCCAGTCCTCTGGCGCTTTTGGTCTGGTCGCAATTTATCGTAGCGAGTCACTAGTGTCCAACTATAAGTTGAATAGGTTCAGTTGTTTGCTCATAGGCCGCTGAGCAGGTGCGGGCTCAATCTCTGAAAGTACCTGTAAAATCAGCCTTCTTTCGAACAAAGTCAGACTCAGAATTTGCAAAATTGTGTAGAGACTGAAGTTGAGATTGAGCTGTTTTTTCACGATCGCGACTAGGACGTAAATGGAAACGGCGATCCAGACTTGAGACTTGACGGCGTTCTCGCTGGTTCCATAGAACGCTTTGATTCGAAGATGTTGCTTGATCCACTTGAAGAACAGCTCGAC